>CAZQLJ010000007.1:0-19452 GCA_964594085.1 uncultured Clostridium sp. | reverse complement strand
TTTTTTCATTTTTGTTTCTCCTGAACGGTAATTATTTGAAAGTATTTTTGATCTGTTTGGTTAGGCTTCTTTATTGTAAAGCGCGGCACCGATTACCGTGCCAAAGCTTGCGTTTTCGGGAATTATAAAGTTGATTCCAAACGAGGTGAGGTTCTCAAAAACGTCGCGGACGGGCTTGATAGTTGTGAGGTTGCCGATGAGAACTACGTTCTTGATTCCGTGGCCTCTTGCGGTAAATACCGACATCATAGCGATTGTCTCGGCGACCATATTCGCAACTCCGAGCGCGATATCGCTGTTGCTTGCCATATCTGAAAGCTTGCCGAAGTTAGATGCGGTAAGATTTTCGTTTATACCTGTGAATTTTGCATTTTTGGAGATGTCTCCGACGCGAAGGTCGATATTCGCAAGGTCGCCACCCGAGCATATCTCCTCGATGTGCTCGACCGTATCGATGCCTGTCATTTTCTTGGTCAGACCTAGAAGCGTACCGCCGCCGACACCCGTACCTCCGAGGTAGTTTATTTTGGTATCATTTCCCTCTTTTTTTGCGTGGATAAGGGCAGTTCCAGTTCCCATACTGACAACGATTGCCTCGTCGAGTCCCGAAAGATATAATCCTCCGATGCCTGCCGCCGAGAACTCGGGAACGGTGTTGCAATTCAAGGAATATATAGGCTTTTGCATATAGGTAGAGCCTACACCCGTGACCATAATGCGATCGATATCGTCCAAGGAAAGATTGTTTTCAGCGATGAATTTACCGAACGCGCCGTATATTGAGGTTATAGGATCGGTAGCTCTTACGAGAAACGGAGATATCAATTGATTATCGCCATTCTCTTCCATTCTGAAGCCAACTATCTTGGTAGTGCTTCCGCCGACGTCTATACCGATAACGTTTTTTACATTTGTGCTCATTTTTTGCTCCTTTTCTGCAAGGATTTTACAATATTGGGGCATTTTTACCGACAATACATAAAATAATTATATCACCATCTTGAAAAAAATGCAATAAGGTGTTATAATATTATTTGAAAAAATCCAAAAACTGTGGTTTGAGTGATAAGAGGTTATATAAAATGGCATTTGATGCGGGTATGCTCGCCTGTGTAGTTCACGAGATCAAAAGCGTGGCGCGCGGCGGAAGAATTGAAAAAATATATCAGCCCGAGAGGGATGAGATCATATTACAGTTAAGAACGCTCCTCGGAGGCAAGCGCTTGCTCATAAACGCGGGCTCTAACTGTCCCCGTATAAGCTTTACCTCGGTTCAGAAGGAAAACCCGATGCAAGCGCCGATGTTCTGCATGCTTCTGCGTAAGCATCTGACGGGTGCTTGTCTTTCCGAGATAGAGCAGATGGGATTTGAGCGTGTCGTGAAGCTTACCTTCGACACCCGCGACGAAATGGGATTTGAATGTAAAAAGTATCTTATTGCCGAGGTTATGGGTAAATACAGTAATCTTATTTTTACGGATGAGAAGTTGAAAGTCATTTCTGCGCTCAAGACCATTGATTTCACCACAAGCAGTCTTCGTCAGGTCCTTCCCGGTATGACCTACGAGCTGCCGCCCGCGCAGAATAAGCTTGACCCGACCAAAACCAACGTCGATGAGTTTTCTGCCGCTTTTGTCGCGTTCCCTACCGAAAAGGGCGCGGACAAATTTATTACGTCGGCTTATCTCGGTATATCGACAAGCGTTGCCCGCGAGATCGTTTATCGGGCTTGCGGTCGCTTTGACGCGCCTTTGTGCGACGTGTATTGCGAGAAGCTTTACTTGTCGTTTGCGCTTGTTTTTGAGGCGATGGAGCGCGGCGAGTTTGAGCCCACGGTCATTCTTGAAAACGGCGCTCCGATCGAATATTCCTTTACGGATCTCACCTATTATGGCTCGACATTTGAGCACAAAGCGTTTGAGAGCGCGAGTGAGGCGCTTGATCTCTATTTTGAAAGTCGCGATCGCGAGCAGCGAGTTAGACAGCGCGCGGCGGACATTCTCGGACTGCTGACTAATGCCGAGAGCCGCCTGATCAAAAAGATCGACGTGCAGGAAAAGGAGCTTGCCGACTGTGCCAAGGGCGAGAAATATAAAAAATACGGTGATCTTATCAACGCTAACATCTATAAGCTGAAGCGCGGAGACAAGGCGGTCGAAGTGATCGATTACGAGAGCTGGGACGAGGATAAACAAGATTTTGATACGGTCTTTATCGAGCTTGATGAACGACTCTCCCCTGCCGCCAACGCGCAGAGATATTACAAGCTTTACAACAAGTCCAAGACGGCGAAGGTCGAGCTTGCCAAGCAGCTTGATATAGCAAGAAGCGAGCTTGAATACGTGTATTCGGTGTTTGATGCGCTGACGAAGGCGGAGACCACGGCTGACCTTGCTGAGATCCGCGACGAGCTCTACAGAAGCGGATATGCCTCAAAAATGAAGGGATACAGCTCTCCGAAGAAGCATCCTGCGCCCGTAATTGCCGAATTTGTGACAACCAACGGCTACCGGGTACTCTGCGGCAAAAACAACTATCAGAACGAATATATTACCCACAAGCTTGCCGAAAGGCACGATTATTGGTTCCACGCCAAGAATATGGCAGGCTCACACGTTTTACTCATAACTAACGGCGAAGAGCCGCCTGCCGAGGATTTTACCGACGCTTGTGAGATCGCGGCTTACTACTCCAAGGCAAAGGGCACGGCGGGAGTTGAGGTTGACTATCTCTTCGCGCGCGGCGTAAAGAAGGTCTCGGGGGCGAAGCCCGGATTCGTCATCTATCATAATAATTGGTCTGCGTTCGTTACTCCCGATGAAGAAAAGATCAAGAGAATGAGAAAGAAATAAACCCCAAAAAACGGATACTCCATTTTTGTCGGAGTATCCGTTTTGCTTTTTTATTTTATTTTCTTCCCTACCTCGTTCAGAATTTCAATGGCAGGTGCGGGTAGTCTTCCGAGATGATCGGGACCGACGTTAAGTAAATAATTTACACCGCGGCTATTAAGATGCTCTTTTATTCTCAATACCTCGTCCGCGTTTTTCCAATTATCGTCGAAGTACTTGAAACCCCACGTATCGTTAAGCGTTGCAGGAGATTCAGCGAGAATATCCTTCATATATTCATCGGGAATTTCGTTATCGCCCATCGAGTGATAGTCTCCAAGACCGTTTCCTATTCTGCTGTTTACAAGACAGTTGGGTTGCAATTCTTTTACAAGATCGAAGAGCTCCTTTGAATGCTCTGGCTTTATTGTGATAGGCGTATCGAACCAGATGAGCGCAATGTCGCCATATTTGGTAAGTATTTCCCTCACCTGCGGCAGTATCTTCTTTCGGAAGCACTCCTCATAATTTTTGGAGTTGTCGTTGGGGAAATCCCAGTTGTTTGTCCAAGGGGTATCATAGAGATTCAAATGGTCCGGATTAAAGCCTCCGCCGTTTTGCTCGTGCCAATCCAACTCTTGGGAATAATACAGACCGAGCTTTAGTCCGTGCTTTTTGCAGGCTTCGGCAAGCTCTCCGATTACGTCGCGGCCAAAGGGGGTTGCATCCACCACGTTGTAGCTATCGTACTCCGACTTGAATAAGCAAAAGCCGTCGTGATGCTTGCTTGTGATCACGATATAATTCATTCCTGCATCCTTTGCGATCTTTACCCATTCCTCAGCATCGAAATATATGGGATTGAAGGCTTTGGCAAGCTTTTCATATTCTTCGTTGGGGATTCTGAAATACGCTTGTGCCCATTCACCGATCCACGGAATGCGCTCACCGCGGTATTCACCTGCAAGAAGACTGTAAAGACCCCAATGGATCATCAGCCCAAACTTTGCCTCTTCCTTGAACCACTTTTTCATATTAAGGTTTTCCATTGTTTTCCTCTGTTCATTTGATCAGTGTAAAATCGGGGATCTCAACAGGTCTGCTTCCCTCGCGGATCGATATATCCGAAAGAGGTGTGATACACATCCAAGCCGCCGCGTCGTATACGTCTATGGGCGATTCGCCGCCGTTTATAACGTAATTGAAGAATTCGTTGTAAACGAGGTAGTCCATACCGCCGTGGCCGCCGCGCAGTCCGTCGGCAAGGAATTTCTTCCATACGGGGTGATCGTATTTTTCGGCATATACGTCAAGCGCGTTGTTCCAGTTGGGAGACCAATTCCAGTGCGATGCCTCGTCAAAATCGGTGTCAAAATAGACGTAGTTTCCGTCTTCTCTGTAGATACCGCGAGTGCCGTGAACCGTAAAGTTACGGCTGTAAGGACGACCGCAGCAGGTATCGAGCATCAGAGAAATCGTTGCGCCGTTGGAACACATAATATTGGTGGTTACAACGTCGCCCTGATTGAACTTCATATCGGCGAATTTGCTCTGTATCGTATCGGGATGAAGTCTTGCGTAGTCGTTAAGTCCGACCGACTTCGAGGACATCGAGGTCAGATATAGCATACGGTTTCCACGATTTATATCAAGTATCTGTGCTATGGGGCCAAGCTCGTGAGTGGGATAATTTTCGCAATTACGGTTAATATAATTGTTGAGACGGTAGTGACGCATTTCTTCTCCGCGGAGCACCTCGGTACGAAGATCGTGCTGATACGCGCCCTCACAGTGAACTATCTCGCCGAAAAGTCCTTGCTTTACGATGTTCATTGCCATCATTTCAAATCTGCCGTAGCAGCAGTTTTCGAGAAACATAAATGGAGTTTTAGTTCTGATCTGAGTTTTTACGAGGTCGTAGCATTCTTCAAGATCATACGCTCCGCCAACTTCGAGTCCTGTGGGAATACCCGCTTCCATTGCTTCGCAGGCGATCTTGACGTGAGTTTCCCAGGACGTCATTACGAGGACTGCATCTATGTCCTTGCGGATGAAGATCTCTTTGTAATCAGTAGTTCCAAAAACGTCCTTGCCTGTCTCTTCTTTGATCTGAGACATAACGAGATCGACTCTGTCCTTATAAAGATCGCATACGGCAACTATCTCACAGTTGTCCATTCCGAGAAACAGTGGCTTTATAAGTGACTGTCCTCTTGCCCCAAGGCCGATAACGGCTGTTCTTACCTTTTCCATAGCTTTTCTTCCTTTCAAAATCATAGTGAACTTTGAAACCACAGTATATCATAATTCCCTTTGATTGTCAATAAAATTTAACACAAATAGTTTGTAAATAAAATGTTAAAGAAAAGTTGATTTGTTGACAAAATCCGCAAATTATTGTATACTGTATTCGGTGGCACAAAAACTCGAATCAGAGGCTTTTTGATCGCATTTGATCGACGGAGGTAAAAAATTTATGGAAAATTTTTCCGAAATTGCGGTTTGTATCGAAAATATCAATAAGAAGATAAGCAAGATAAAACAAGAAAAAACCGCACAGCTCGGTATAAGAAACGCGCATTTCACTTGTATGATGCACATTGATCTTGCCCCTGACGGACTGACACCTACTGAAATATCACGGGACTGCAACGTGGACAAGGCTTTCGTTTCGCGTACCACTGCAGATCTGATCAAGGGCGGATTTATCTGTACTAACGCAAAATTTCACGATGGCAGAAAGTACAGAAACAAGTACATTCTTACCGAAAAAGGCAAGGATGTGATTCTTGATATAAAAAAAGCTATTGAGGAGTATTTTGCTGAGCTTTGCAACAAGGTCGGCGAGTATGAAATAAAAAGCTTTTTGAAGGTAGTCGTTTCTATTAACTGTATCATTGATAAACAAATCGAAGCTTGATCACTTGATTGAAGAAAGGATATTTGATATGAGTAACACTAAAATTCCTAACAGAAAGAAAATGGAGCGAGAGCTTCCTTTGGTGTGGGACATAAATGACGTTTTAGGATATATAAAGTCCCACGGAGATAAAGTCTGCTTCAAATATTTCGAGAACAATACCCTTTTGGAGATGACTTATCTTGAGGTGTATAACACTGTAAATAAGGTTGCGGCGGCGTACGATAAGCTGGGTCTTTCGGGTAAGCGCGTTGCTGTTATAGGAGATACCTCTCCTCAGTGGCTCTGCAGCTATATGGGTGCTTTGGCATCGGGTACTGTTGTCATTCCTATGGATAAGGAGCTTGCGGTTCCCGAGATCGAGAAGTTTCTTGAGATGGTTGAGGCTGACGCTATCATATATTCGAAGTCGTTTAACGAAAAGCTTGCGGGAACGATCGAGTCTCACCCCACTCTGAAGCGCTTTATTCCTATCAGCTTTAACGGTGAAGCTTCCGATAAGATAATTCCCTTCGCTGACTTTTTGGAGATAGGCGCAAAACATCTTGAAGATGGGTATATCGTTGGAAGAGTTCAGAATCGCGACACTATGTGCGAAATGCTCTTTACCTCGGGTACTACGGGAACGAGTAAGTGTGTAATGCTCTCGCAGAAGAATATTTTCTCTGCTGTCAGATCGGCGATCCAGTCGGTTTGCTTTACCCCCGACGACGTTCTTGTGTCGGTGCTCCCCGTTCATCATACTTACGAGCTTATGTGCTTGCTGGCAGGAAGCTGCTTTGGTATTACCATTTGTATAAACGATTCATTGCGTCACGTTATGAAGAACTTCGCGCTCTTCAAGCCTACGGGCCTTGTGCTTGTTCCTATGTTCCTCAACACAATGTATAAGAGAATTTGGTCCGAGGCTGAGCGTACGGGCAAGGATAAGATGCTTAAGGCGGCGCTCGGTGCGTCGAGAGGCATGATGAAGGTCGGAATCGACATGAGAAAGACCCTTTTCAAGTCAGTTCTTGCGGCATTTGGCGGTCGTCTTGACCACATTATCTGCGGCGGAGCAAAGCTTAATCCCGATCTTATCGTTGCTTTTGAAGAGTTCGGAATTTCCGTATTTGAGGGCTTCGGTATCACCGAGTGCTCGCCTCTCGTTTCGGTTACACCTTATTATGCAAGAAAGGTTGGAGCTATCGGCCCTACCGTTCCCTGCTGTAAGGTTCGTATTGATCCCAATGGAGAGGAGACTCCCGAGGGATACGTTATGGGTGAGGTTCAGGTCAAGGGCGACAACGTTATGATCGGTTACTACAATAACCCCGAGGCTAACGCTGAAGTATTTACCAATGACGGCTGGTTCCGTACGGGCGACGTAGGATATCTTGATAATGATAATTATCTCTACCTCACAGGACGTATCAAGTTCGTTATCGTTCTTGAAAACGGTAAAAACGTATTCCCCGAGGAAATTGAGGAGTATCTTGACGCTATCGACACAATCAGCGAATCCTGCGTTGTCGGAAGAAAGAATCCCGACAGTGACGAGGTTGTTCTCACTGCGGTCGTTTATCCTGATTTCACCAAGTTCCCCAAGGACGTTGACGACGCTACCGTAAAGGATACTATCAGAAAGGCGATAAACGCAACGAACAAGAGACTTCCCACCTATAAGCAGATCAAGGCAGTTGAGGTCAGAAAGACTGAATTTGAGAAAACAACCACGAAAAAGATAAAGAGACAGCTTGTAAAATAATTTAATATAAAAATTCCCGAGATCCTTGCATTTCGGGAATTTTTGTGCTTTTTTTATAGCCTAAAGAAAAGAATTGCGCTTCTATGGTGTTTTTTTGTCAAAAATTTGTGATATGCTCTTGTTTTTTGCCCTATTTTGTGATATCATAAACTTATAAATAACGAAAAAAGGACTGTGATTTATGAGAGACGGTTATATCAAGGTGGCATCGGCAACGCCTACGATAAAGCTTGCCGATACTGTTTTCAATACTAAAGCCTGCATCGATCTTGCAGCGAGAGCAAGCGAGGCGGGTGTAAAGGTGCTTGTTTTCCCCGAGCTTGCGCTTACGGGGTATTCTTGTGGCGACCTTTTTAATACCGAAACGCTTTTGAACGGTGCGCTTGACGGTCTGCGCGAATATATTTTGGCGACAGCTATGTTCGATATGATTTCTATCATTGGTCTTCCGATTTTATACAGCGACAAGATCTACAACTGTGCGGCAGTCGTTTCGGGCGGTCAGCTTCTCGGACTTGTGCCCAAGAAAAATCTGCCCAATCATACCGAATATTTTGAAATGAGAGCGTATACCCCTGCCCCCGACGATAACTTCGCTTACGTTTTTGACGATAGTGTGGTCATATTCGGACTCAAGCAGATGTTCGTTTGCCGACAGATGCCATCTTTGCGCATAGGTGTTGAGATCTGCGAGGATATCTGGGTGTTTGATCCCCCGTCCAATGCATTGGCGGCGGCAGGTGCTACGATAATTGCAAATCCTTCCGCTTCAAGCGAAACGGTCGGCAAGGAGGATTATCGCAGATCCTTAGTTAAGGTACAGTCTACCCGTACGATGTCGGGATATATTTACGCAAGCCTCGGACTCGGCGAATCGACCTCAAGCTCGGTCTGCTCGGGTCACTGTATGGTTTTTGAAAACGGCTCGTTACTTGCAGAAAGAAAGCCCTTTGAATTTGACGCGGGTGACATGGTCATCAGTGAGATAGATCTGCAGAAGATCGTTCGCGCCCGCAGAGCCTGCAACACATTTTCCAAGGACACCAAGGGAAATGAATATTCCGAGATCGAATTCGATCTTTGCGAGGAGAAAACAGAGCTTACAAGATTTGTTGATCCCCATCCCTTCACTCCCACAGACAAGACCGAAATGGCTCGTAATTGTGAAACTATACTGACTATTCAGTCTCAGGCATTGGCACACAGAATGACCTCGTCTTATTCCAAAAAAATGGTCGTTGGTATTTCGGGAGGACTTGATTCCTGCCTTGCCCTTCTCGTTATGGTGCGTGCGGCTGACTACCTTAAAATGCCTCGCAAAAATATAATCGCGGTCACTATGCCCTGCTTTGGAACTACTGCGAGAACAAAAAACAATGCAACCGTTCTCTGTGAGCGACTTGGCGTCGATTTCCGATGCGTTAATATTTTCGATTCGGTAAATCAGCATTTCAAGGATATCGGACACGATCCGAGCGATCACAACGTAGTATATGAGAACGCGCAGGCGCGTGAGCGCACGCAGGTGCTTATGGATATTGCCAACAAAGAAGGCGGTATCGTAATCGGCACAGGCGACCTTTCAGAGCTTGCTCTCGGTTGGGCGACCTATAACGGCGACCACATATCGATGTATGGCGTTAATGCCTCGGTTCCTAAAACTCTTATAAGACACATTGTAAGGTACTATGCTGATCTTGAAAAGCAGAAGGGCGACGATGCTCTTGCGGACGCGATATACGATATTATCGATACACCCGTGTCTCCTGAGCTGCTCCCTGCCGATAAGGACGGGAAAATTGCACAGAAGACCGAGGATCTCGTAGGACCCTATGAGCTGCACGATTTCTATATTTACAACTTCGTTAAATACGGATTTACTCCCCGAAAGCTCTTCAGACTTGCGAAGATAGCGTTTGACGGTACGTATGACGATCAGACCCTGTTGAAATGGCTTGAGGTATTTACGAAGCGTTTCTTTGCACAACAATTCAAGCGTTCTTGTATGCCTGACGGCCCCAAGGTTGGCACCGTTTCGCTCTCAAGCGCCGATTGGAGAATGCCATCCGATGCAACGAGCGCGATATGGCTTCGCGAGATCGCAGAGATACGCTCCGAGCTTTGAATTTAATAAAAAATCGCTTATGACGTCTGTCATAAGCGATTTTTTTGTTGTTTATATTCTCTTTTTAAGCAGAGATAGAGATGCAAGTCTGACCGATAAGTATATGATACCGAAAAGCAAAGTGTTTAATAAAAATCCAAGGATCGCCGAGCCTGTAATTAAATGCGCGCCCGCGTCCATAATGTAAAACTTTTCAAGTCCCGTCGTCGCAAACATTGAAAACTTAAACGATGCGTAAAAGATCGTAAATGGGATCTGAAATACAGTAAAGCAGATAAGCTTTATGATATCGTCCTTCAGGTGCTTTTGTTTGAAGTATTCGATCGTTGTAAAGCTGTTCTCACGGATCGTTTCTCTCATTTTTCTGCGGTATTCGACAAACGAGGTCTCAATATTGATAAAAAGTGCCGAGAAAAAAATTTGAAATACAATATCGAATATAAAAATGGACAGATTCACTGTGTGCGGCTCATCCTCTGCAATAATAGTGAGAGAACCCGAAAGGAATATAGAAAATGCTATCAGTGCCGCAATGTGTGCGGCTATCAGAATTCCGACCCAATTTATAATTTTTTTGATCGTTTACCTTTTCATAATACCTCCAAGTGATGTGATTAAAGTCTTGTGGGAATTAGAGCTGTTTTATGTAAGCGAGAAGCTCGTCGAAGCTTCCCTGAGGATATGTGGAGATATCCTTATTTTCTTTATTAATAAGGCAATCGGTGAGCAAGAATACCTTTGTGCCGAGCGTCTCTGCGATCATATCCTCACCGACGTCGTTTCCGACCATAAGGCACTCCTCGGCAGAGACTCCGAGCTTTTGCATGACCTCTCTGTAATAATCGAGGTTGGGCTTACAGAAGTGTGAGTTTTCATAGGTCGTGAAATGCTCGAAGTCCGTGTGGCTGAGTCCTGTCCAGGATATTCTCTGCTCGGTCGCGGTTGACGGAAACAGAGGATTTGTGGCGAGAGCCACGCGGAAGCCGAGAGCCTTGATCGCCTTTATAGTCTCTGCCGCCTTGGGATCGTACCCGCAAGAGTCCTTTACCTTGCAAAAATCATTAGCATAGAATTCGTCGAAAAGATTAATATCATCTCGTGCCTTTTCGCCGAATATTCTGCAAAATTCCTCCCAGAACGCCTCCTCGTTGACCTTGTCTCCCGTGTTTTTCACCATCGCTCTCGTTCCCGACCAGATAGCGCCGAAAAGCTTTTCCTTATTATCGTATCCGTGGGGCAAGAGCTTCTTTGCAAGTCCGCCGAAGTACGCGCCTATAAAGACGTCCTGATCCATCGGCAAGAGCGTGCCGTCGAGATCGAATAATATCGTTGTAATTTTCATTCGGTTCATTCCTTCACTTTCTTCATACACAATCCGCTGCGGTGAGGCAGATATATTTGGAATTTATACTTTTTATCAGGATGTTTTTCCGCGGTGTAAACGTAGTCTTTGGATATGCGGTTATATCCGCCGAAGTCGCTATCGTCGGAGGACATAACGACCTTATATTTTCCCTTTCCCGATACAGTGAGCCAATATCCTTCGTAACTGTTGGTCGGGTGGAAGTTGAGCGCAAAGATAAGCCCTGCGCGCTCGTAAACGATCACCTTTTTATCATTGTCAATAAAGAGACACTTGGGAGCCTTGCCAAAGATCTTGTTTTCCTTGGTCAAAGCTACCATAGCCTTATCAAATTCGAGCAGATATTCGTATTTGAGGGATTTATCGTCGGCAAGATGCCACTGACGGCGGCAGTAGAAATAGCTCCATCCGTTGCCCTCGCGCGGAAAGTCTATCCATTCGGGATGTCCGAACTCGTTGCCCATGAAATTAAGATATCCTTCGCCGCCGAGTGACATCGTGACCATTCGTATCATCTTATGGAGAGCAATTCCCCTTTCGATTATCGGGTCTTGTGAGCTCCTTGACATATCGGTGTACATCTTACTGTCGCACAGACGGAACATAATTGTTTTATCCCCGACGAGCGCCTGGTCGTGCGATTCAGCGTATCCGATATACTTTTCGGCGGGTCTTCTGCCCGTAAGCTCACCCCATATCTGCCACATATCCCAATACTCGTCGGGACAGCTCTTGAGCAGTCTTATCCACATATCAGGCGTGCCCATAGCAAGTCGGTAATCAAATCCAATTCCGCCTTCGCTTATAGGCAGACACATTCCGGGCATAGCAGACATATCCTCGGCGATCGTGATCGCCTTGGGGTTGACCTCTCTGATCAACTCATTTGCAAGTTGGAGGTAGGTTATAGCCTCAGTATCGGTGTTGAGTGAGAAATACTTTGAGTAGTCCGTGAAAGCAACGCCGAGACCGTGATCGTGATATATCATGGAGGTCACGCCGTCAAAGCGAAAGCCGTCGAAGTGGTATTCATCCATCCAGAATTTGAGATTGGAAAGTAAGAAATGAATGACCTCGTTTTTGTTGTAATTAAAGAGCTTTGTTCCCCACGCGGGATGGTCTCCCCTTGCGCCGTCGTGGAAGAACTGATAGGTCGTTCCGTCGAACTCGTTGATTCCCTCGGCTGTGTTTTTTACGGCGTGAGAGTGTACCACGTCGAGCAATACCGCGATTCCCATTGAGTGCGCGGTATCGATCAACTCCTTAAGCTCGTTGGGCGTGCCGTATTTTGACGATGCCGCAAAAAAGGATGACACCTGATATCCGAACGAGCCGTAATATGGGTGCTCCATTATCGCCATGATCTGTATAGTGTTGTATCCAAGATCACGGATGCGCGGAAGTATATTGTCGCAAAACTCGCGGTACGAGCCGAGTCCTTCCTTTTCCTGCGCCATACCGATATGGCATTCGTATATATAGAGATCCTTCTTAGGAGTGAATTTTTTCTTTTTCCACTTGTATTCGGGCTCATCCACAATAACTCCGCACCATGAGTAGTTGTGAGGATCCTGCTCTACTCGGCGGATATAAAGCGGAATTCTTTGCAGAAGGCGGTCGCCGTTGCGGACTATCGTCTGCACGTGACATCCGTTCCACAGGGTATCTACACCGGGTAAAAAGATCTCAAAAACTCCGTTGCCGATAGGGGTGAGCTTGAGGTCAAGCCAATGCCAATCGACCATATCTCCCGTGAGATATACCTCGCTTGCGGCAGGCGCCCACTCTCTGTAAAACCAGCCGTCTGCGGTTTTATGGAAACCGAAATATTCGTGACCGTTTGCGAAATCAATAAGCTTGCCGTCCTCGCCGACGAGTTCAAGCTTCTTTTTCGCATAGTTCTCCATGCGGAGATTTATGTCGTTCTCATACGGTAAAAGACCGGGATCGTGCTCAAATATTTTGTATGACATTTTTCGAGATCCTTTCGAGAAATTTTGATAGGTGTTTCAACTATATATATTTTAACATGTTTGCGGCGAATTTTCAATAGATTGATGAAAAGATCGCCGTTTATAAGATTATTGACCGTTTTGCTCGGAATTTTCGAGCGTGAATACAAATTGGCAGATATTTAGTTGGCTGCCCTGATAGCTTCCCTTGCCCTCGTAGAGCTTTTTAAATCCGCAGCGTTCCATTACCTTGACCGACGCGATATTTTCGGCAAGGCAAACGCCCTTGATCGTGTCGATACCGAGCTTTTTCATAATAACGGGCAAAAATGCCGAAACCGATTCGGTAGCGTAGCCGTGGCCTGTATAGTCGCCACCGATGTGGTAGCCTATCTCCCATTCCTCGTCATTTAGGGGGATAGCTTGAACGTATCCGATGTAAGTTTGATCTTTAAGCAGTATAGGATAGACAAGTGGGCCTTCTCCTGAGGAATAGCAGTCGATCAGAAATTCGAGCGTTTCTGCGGCATCCTCGACGGTCTCAAAGACCTCGTCGGGCACGAAGCGGCGGTTGTCTTCGTCAAGAGAATTTATGTGTACGGCTTTTGCCATACTTAAATCGAACTCGGTTATTATAAGTCTGTTTGTTATAATATTCATAGTGGGGTCCTTTTTTGTTGGATTTTTAAAGCGCGAGAATCGAACCTTAGCACAAACGACTGCGTCGTTTGGCGGAGAATTCGATTGAGCTTGTCCGGGGATGCCAAAAGGGGCAAACGGCGTGCCGTTGGGTATAGCGCGAGAATCGAACCTTAGCACAAACGACGATGTCGTTTGGCGGAGAATTCGATTGAGCTTGTCCGGGGATGCCAAAAGGGGCAAACGGCGTGCCGTTTGCCCCTTTTGGCACCCCCAGCGAGAATCGAACTCACAACTAACCCTTAGGAGGGGCTTATTATATCCATTTAACTATGGAGGCGTACGCTCAATTATAACACATAATCAAGCGGATTTCAAGTATAATTTTACTTTTTCTCAAAAAAATCAGATCTCAAGATTGAACAAATTCCGACGTCTTGATGTTTGCCCTTTACAAGCACTCCCTCGCGCTTGATTCCTTCAAAGGTCATACCGTTTTTCTCCATAACTCTGCGAGAGGCAAGATTTTGCGGAATAAATCTGCACTCTATACGGTTAAGAGAAAGATTTTCAAATCCAAAGCGTATAACTCTGCCGACGACCTCGGTCGCTATTCCCTGTCCTTGAAAATCGGGATTTATAACGTAGCCGACCTCCGCGCTGTCATTTTGAAAATCAAATCGTGTAAATCCGCACGTGCCTATCATTTTTCCCGTATTGCGACAAACTACCGCCCAATCGAAAAAGTCTCCCGTCTTATATCTTTTCTGAAGATAAGAAAGGTATTCAAAGGTATACGCTTTATCTGCGTGAGGAGACCAGGTAAGATATTGGGTAACGTCCGCGCGGCGAGCGTATTCGTACATATCGTCGGTATCGTCCATAGAGAGCTTGCGCAACGTAAAGCGCTCGGTCTCGAGCGTGGGGATCTTTGAAAATATCGCGTATACGGTTTCTCTTTTCATCGGACGACCTCCTTTTGATATTGATACAACTATTATACAGTATATCACAAATTCTTTCAAGTAAAATATTGGAATATGTGTAAATTTTTTTGCTTTTTTATGACAAATGCTGCTGAATATGCTATAATAAGGTAATTACGGAATCACGGGTGGACTATGAATATTTCAGAACACGAATATCTGCTTCCGATAATCATCGGAAACGATAAAAACGCGGTTTCTGCCGCGCGGAAAATATATAAAAGGTGCGGTGTGAATGTGCATTTGTTTGCACAAAAGTTCCCTTTTTGGCAAAGAGCTTTTTTTCGCTGTCATACTGTCGAGCCTATGAAGGACGAGTTTCTTTTGGAGAGTATGACCTCTTATCTTGACTCGATTGAAGAATATTTCTGTCCCGTGATAATTATATGCGACAAATACGCGCAAGACCTTGTTGATAAATATTCCGACGAGGTCGAAAGCGCTTGCCTCGTTATCAAATACGAAGATTTTTTCGCCAATGAAAGCAAAGGAGGGGTGCAAGAGTGATGAGAATAAAAGATATTCTGCAAAGTATTGATATTGTTTCGCATTCTGTTCCGCAGGCTATGCTTCATAGGCAGATCGTTTCGCTCTGCCATAATTCAAGATATGCAGACCCCACCTGTCTTTTCTTTTGTAAGCGCGGTGCTTTGACCGACGGACACATATACGCTTCCCACGCCTTTGAAAACGGCGCACGCTTTTTCGTTGCCGAGCGTGAGCTTGACCTCCCCGACGATGCGGCGGTAATTATCGTCAAGGACTCAAACGAGGCTTTGCGAAAGCTTGCCGTCATCTTCTACGGCGACCCTGCAAGCGAGCTTCGTGTGATCGGAATAACCGGCACTAAGGGAAAGACCACGGTAGCGCTGTCGGTCTACAATATTGCTCTTGCTAGCAACGCAAGCGTTGGATACATAGGAACTAACGGAATTTATTACAACGGCAAGATTTTTGAGACCGCCAACACGACTCCCGACTGTCTTGAGCTGCAAAAGGCGCTACGTGAGATGCGCGACGACGGTGTGACGGTCGTTGTTATCGAGGTATCGTCGCAGGCGCTTTGGCAACAGAGGGTTTATGGGATAAAGTTCGACACCTGCGTGTTTACCAATCTCTATCAGGATCACGTCGGCGGCATCGAGCACCCGACACTTGAGCATTACAGAGATTGCAAAAAGCTTCTTTTTACCGACTATGAGGCGAAGAATATAGTCGTAAATGCCGACTCCGATGCGGTGGAATATATGCTTGATGGCGTGAACTGTGATAATATACTCACCGTTTCGGCTCAAGGGCACGAGGATTGCGACATATTCGCTCGCTCCGCAAAAAAGGAGATGAACGGCATCCGTCCGGGTGTTTCGTTTGAGCTCTTTTCGGGCATTAGCTCTTCTCTGCCGCTTGACGAGCACGGCGAGAGCGTATTTATGTCTGCTCCCGGACTTTACAGCGTTGAAAACGGACTTTTGGTTTTTGCCATCTGCCGTATTCTTGAAATTTCCACCGAATTTATTATCTCGGAGCTTGCAAAGCTCTCAATTCTCGGTCGATTTGAGGTCGTGGAGCTTGAATCTCGCCCAAGCACACTTTTTGTGATAGATTACGCGCACAACGGCGCAAGTCTTTCCGCGGTCCTCGGCGCTCTGCGCGAGTATGAACCGAGAAGGATAATCTGCCTTTTCGGAAGCGTTGGTGGCAGGACGTTCGGTCGCCGTGCCGAGCTTGGAGCTGCCGCGCGTGACGGAGCTGACGTGATCATTATAACCTCAGACAATCCCGACAACGAAGACCCGATGGACGTTATAAACGATATAAATGCCGCGCTTGAAGGGGCGGACAAGCCTATCTATCTGATCCCAGACCGCAAGGAAGCCATCGAAAAGGCCTTCGAGATAGCCGAGGACGGAGATTTCGTTCTCCTTGCAGGCAAGGGACACGAGAGCTATCAGCTTATTCGGGGCAAGCGAGTTCCCTTTTCGGAAAAAGAGATCCTCAAGCGCGCTGATATGCTTGATCTGACTTACTAATGAGGTATTATGAGCATTTTTAAAAATTGTAAATGGATATGGATAAATAATGAGAAGCATCCCGACGAGTATGCGGATTTTCACATCAGCTTTGAGCTTGAAATCACCTCGGGAGTAGAGCTCAATATTTCGGTTGACGGCAATTTTGAGTCATATCTCAACGGCGAGCTTTGTGCCTTCGGCGCTTGCGCGGACTATCCTCATTATAAGTTTTACGATCGTTTTTGCCTCGATAAATATTGCAAGAAAGGCAAAAACGAGCTAAAAATAACCGTATGGCATATCGGTGTGCCGAGTTCGGTCTATGCCGCGGCGAATGCGGGGCTTATCTTTAATGTAACACAAGGTGAAACCGAGCTTGTAACGAGTAGCTGCGATATTCTCTCACGGCGTAATCCTAATTACGTTAGCGGTCGATGCAAGATCGTTACGATGCAGCTTGGTCCAAGCTACAAATACGATGCGAATGCCCAAAATAACGCGGAGCTTTGTAAATCGGTAGAGGTGGAAAAGACTTACAATATAAACCCGCGAAATATTGAAAATCTCTGCATTCTGCCCCGCGCAGATGCCACGATTAGTGATCTTGGAGGTCGGATTTTGGTCGATCTTGGGCGCGAAACGGTAGGCTTTCTTGACCTTGAGTTTGAAAGCGATGACGAGCAGACACTTACTATCATTTACGGAGAGCATCTTGACGAGTGCGGACGGGTGCCAAAGATCATAGGCTCACGTGATTTCAGCTACGAATTCGTAGCTAAAAAGGGGGAAAACAGCTTTCTCTGTGCGATGAGAAGGCTTGCGGGAAGATACCTTGAAATCGAGTATTCCTCGCCTCTGCAGGTCAAATATGTGGGGCTCTGCCCCGTTGTTTATACGCTTGATAAGTTGGAGCGCAGATTTGAAAACGAGCTCTATCAAAGAATTTACGACACCTGCGTTTACACTCTTGAATGTTGTATGCACGAGCACTACGAGGATTGTCCTTGGCGCGAGCAGGCGCTCTATTCGCTCGACAGCAGAAATCAGATGCTTTGCGGATATATCGCGTTTGGCGAGTACCGATATGCAAGATATAATATTACCTTGCTTGCGAGATCCTTGCACAACGGTATTTTGAGAATAACCTCGCCGACCGACACCGAGCTGCCGATCCCCTTTTTCAGTTTGACATTCGTTCAGCAGGTGTACGAATACGTAAAATTCAGCGGCGATAAGGGTATTTTGGACGAGATAATGCCCGTGCTTGATGAAATTATGGCAACCTTTGCAGGAAGGATAGACGGTAGCGGTCTTATCCCCGCATTCCCTGCTCCTGCTTGGAATTTTTACGAGTGGACCGACGGAAACGACGGATCTTTGCACGACAACACTTTAAGATACGATCTTTGCCTTAACGCTATGTTTATTTACGTGTTTTCGATGTACCGTGAGATCGGCGGTAAAGCTGTTGCCGATGCCGATCTGATGCGAAAAAAGCTGAATGAGATCTTGTTCGACAATGAGCGCGGACTTTATAAAAACAGCTCGATCGACGGACGCTTTTCCGTGATAGGCAATTCGCTTGCGATACTTGCGGGCGCGGCAGGACGCGAGATTGCCGAAAGAATCGTCAGAGAAAGAGAGAGCTTGACCGACGTTTCCCTTTCGATGAACTGCTATTTTTACGATGCTTTGCTCTCGGTTGACAAGTCCTACAAGGACTATATTATGAAGGATATCGAAGAAAAGTATTCCTATATGCTTTCCTGTGGTGCGACTACCTTCTGGGAGACCATCGAGGGCGCGTCGGCGTTCGATAACGCGGGAAGCCTCTGCCACGGCTGGAGCGCTTTGCCGATATACTATTTCGACGTTTTGGATATTCAATAAAAAAGGGGCGAAAGCCCCTTTTGTTTTAATTTTTCAATATATAACCTTTACCGCGCACGGTATAGATAAGCTTAAGACCAAGCTTATTATCGATCTTGCGGCGAAGGTGGCAGATATATACGTCTCCCATATTTCCGTCCTCGGCGCCGAGCAAAGCGTAAATTTTTTCCCTTTCGACAAGCTTACCCCTGCTCTCACACAGAGCTGCGAGCACCTTGCACTCGTTGTCGCTTAGCGGAATTCTCATATCTCCCCACAAAGCGACCTTAGATGCTTGGTCGACCGTGAGAAAATGACGTTTTTTTGAGGGGGAGCTTCGCTTCGATTCGATTACGGCTTGCTCTCCGAAAACCTCGAGAAAATCCGAAATATAAAACGGTCTGCAAAGCACCGAGGAGCACTTTTTGCACTTTTCGCTAATTTCGGAGGGATCTTCCCGCGTGTAACCGATAACGGTCGCTTTTTCGGGCGCGGTGTTCAGATCCTCGGGCGAGCATTCGTCAAGGTCGGCAACGATAAATAGCTTTTCTTCATCCGCGATCGCTTTTGCCTCATTTACAGTCTCAATTCCCCTCTCCGAGAGTTCAATTGAAAGCATACGAGAGAATTTTACATCGTTTGAGATTATTTTTACGTATTTTTTCATTCTCTCGCTCCCTTCAGCTCGTTTATAAGCGCCTTTATCTCTGACGTTGAGTGAGCCTTCATTATTCTGTCGCGCACCGAAGCGGCGTTGCGAACGCCCTTGATATAAAGCGCGGCGTGCTTTTTTATCTCGGCAGAGCTTGTGTATTCGCCCTTGTTTTCTACCATAAGATCAATGTGATAAAGGCAGGTGTCGAGTCTTTCCTCGATGCTCGGCTGCTTAAATTCATCACCGTCAAGGTGCGCGGATATCTCACTAAAGATCCAAGGATTGCCGAGCGCGCCTCTGCCTATCATTATTCCGTCACAGCCCGTAATTTTCATCATATTTACTGCATCGGA
>CAZQLJ010000006.1:0-19933 GCA_964594085.1 uncultured Clostridium sp. | reverse complement strand
TTACTGATTTTTGTTATCGAGCATATCCCTCGCCGCCTGTCTTTGCGCCTCGGTAACGTTGATCCCGCCGAGAATTCTCGCCGCCTCTGCGACTCTCTCCTCGCCCTCGATCAGACGAACACTCGTCTGTGCCCTGCCGTCGACCTCACGCTTCGCGATAAGATAATGATCGTCGGCAAGCGTCGCGATCTGCGCAGAGTGCGTGACACAAATGACCTGACAATCTCTCGCTATCTCGTGAAGCTTGATTCCAATCTTTCTCGAGGTCTTACCCGAAATTCCCGTGTCGATCTCGTCGTAAACCGCGCATCCGACTCCGTCCTTTTCGTTAAGAACGCTCTTGAGCGAAAGCATTATTCTCGCCATTTCACCGCCCGAAGCGATCTCCGACATAGGCATCATCGGCTCACCGGGGTTGGTGGCAACCATAAACTCTGCCCTGTCGCAGCCCGAAGGTGTAAAATCATCTGTCGGAGAGAGCAAAATCTCAAGCTTTACCTTGGGCATATCAAGGTAAGCAAGCGTTTCCATTATTTTTTGTGAAGCACCGATCGCCGCAGTCCTTCTCTTTTCGGTCAAAGCCTTCGCGGCTGCTCTCGCCTCCACCTCAAGCTCTTTTATCTTCTTTTCGTACTCTGCCGCATGCTCGTCCGACAAAACTATATCGTCAAGCCTTGCGACCGCACGGTCACGGAATTCAAGTATCGACTTAATATCCCTGCCATACCGCCTCTTTAGTCCCGAAATTACTTCAAGACGGCTCTCGATCTTGTCAAGACGGGTATCAATATCCTCACCGTCGTTATCGCCAAATGCCGCAACTCTGTCAGCCATATCCGAAACCTCGTAGCTCATATCGAGCAGTTTTTCGGATATCTCCGCCGCCTCGGGAATAACGTCCGAGATCTTGGAAAGCGACTCGGATGCACGAGAGAGAAGATATGATGCCGAAGCACCCTTTTCTCTGCCCGCAAGCGCACGATAAGAAAAATTAACGTGCTTGTTTATCTTTTCGAGGCTTCCAAGTCGCTTCTTTTCGGCTTCAAGAGTCTCCTCCTCGCCGTCCTTCAGCTTCTTCGAGTCAATATCCTTGATCTGATATTCAAGCATATCCCTCTCGCGAGCCTTTTGCTCCTCATCGGTCGAAATATCGCGGAGCTTTTTGCGATAACCATCAAGCTCACGGTAAACCTCGGCATATTTCTGTCGCTCGGACTCACAAGAGCCGTATGAATCAAGCATACTTAAGTAAGCCGCCTTGTCAAAAAGCACTCGGCTGTCGTTCTGACCGTGAATAGATATCAGCAACCGCGAAGCCTCGCGCAGAGTAGATTTCGTCACCGCCCTGCCGTTGATCCGAATGACAGATTTGCCGTCGACGTTCAGCTTGTGGCTCAAAGAGATCTCTCCCTCGTCACACTCAACACCAAGCTCGGCAAGCTTTTCGGCAACGTCATCGCTGATATCGTCAAATATCGCCTCGGACAGCGCATACTGCTCACCCGCACGTATAACGTCGCGCGAGACCCTTCCGCCGCAGATCATATTGATACCGTCGATTATGACCGACTTGCCCGCGCCCGTCTCACCCGTAAGCACGGTAAAACCGCCGCGAAACTCAATGTCCGCGCGCTTCAGCACGGCAATATTCTCAACGTGAAGAAATTTAAGCATTCAACCGCCCGTCCTTTTCAAAAAAACAGTAAAATATCATCCGATAGAAAGAAGCTTTTTCATCCTCAATGCCACGCTTGCCGCAGACTCGACGTCAGGAGTTACCACGATTATCGTGTCGTCACCCGCTACACAACCAAGTATCGCCGAGTCGGGAATTCGGTCAATGGCAGTAGCCACCGCCTGCGCCATTCCCGCAGTCGTCTTCAGTACGACTATATTCTGCGCGCAAGTGATAGAAATCACCGTATCAGATACCGCGTGCGCCAAGGGTCCCGCATTTTTAGCACCCTTTCTCGAAACGTGAGCTACAACGTATTTGTAGCTGCCACCGGGCATAGCGACCTTAACGAGATCAAGATCGCGGATATCTCTCGATACAGTTGCCTGAGTCACGATATATCCCTCTTCACCAAGAAATTCGATAAGCTCGTCCTGTGTTTCTATCTCATATTTGCTTATAAGCTCAAGTATTTTTTCCTGTCTTCCCTTTTTCATATTAATCTCCATTCCGCCGCTTGCGGCGGCACAAAAATAATCGATGAATTTTGCCATCTGCAAAATTCGCGCGTGAAGAAGTTAAACTTCCTATAAGAGATACGTCACCTTCACGCTGTTCACCAAACTCCAAAATTAATTATCATTCATTTTTTGACGAAGCTTTTCATAAAAGCTTTCTTCTTTGAGTCGAATAAACGAGGTAGTCAGCGGCGACCGCGTGATACGTACCGCCTCACCGAATACAAGCTCGTAGTTGACTCGTCCGTCGACCGTTAAAAACAAGGTCTTTTCTCTGTGGCAAACGTTCTTTATCTCAAGACACGCGCTGTCGGGGAAAACCAAAGGACGTGACAGCAGCGAATGAGGACAGATCGGCGTTACGCAGAAGCAAGCAAGCCTCGGATCAACGATAGCACCGCCCGCCGCCAAAGAATAAGCGGTAGATCCCGTAGGAGTGGAGATTATCATACCGTCGGCACGGTAGTTCGCAATATGCGAGCCGCCCTCGTAAAGCTCAAGATCGACAACGCGTGATATAGCACCGTTTGAAAGCACCGCATCATTAAGCGCGTATTCGTTTTTGCGAGTCTCACCATTAGCGTTCAGAAGCTCGATATTGAGCATAGAACGTTTTTCAAGCTTATAATCTCCCGATACGATACGAGCGATCTCGTCAAGCTCACTCATTTCAAGCTCTGCCATATAGCCAAGACGTCCAAGATTAAGTCCCATAACGGGCACACCAAAGGGTGCGGCACGGCGAGCAGACTCAAGTATGGTTCCGTCTCCGCCAAGAACTATGACCGCATCTACGCTCCTGTAGGACTCATCCACGGGAAGAAAAGAAAAGCGCGCCCTTCCCCTCATCCTGATTATTTTGTCCTTATTGTAGATAGGCGAGCAGACCTCACATCCGCATCCGACCAGCTTTTCAGCCACCGCTATGGCGGCGTTTGCCTTGTCGTAAATATTAAAATTCGTAACTATTAGTACTTTTTTGATCTGTTTTTCCATAATCAATCCTTGCAAATCTGCTTGTAATTTATTGTCTCATGGGCTGCCGTAGGCACACCGCCCTTTTCAAATAGAGCAAGATATTCGCGGTTTCCGTCACCGCCCTCGATAGACGATCGTATAACACCCTTCAGCGTAAATCCGCACAAAAGAGCCGACTCGACCACTCGGCGAACGGCATTCTCTCGATCGCTCGCCTTTTTCACGATGCCACCCTTACCGAGTGCACTTCTGCCCGACTCAAACTGCGGCTTTATAAGGCTGATAAAGTACGCCCCGTCACGCAAGACCGAAAAAACTGGCGCGTGAAGCAGAGTCTGCGAAATAAACGAAACGTCCATTACCGCAAGATCGAAAAGACCAAACTCCTCCGCGTCAAGAGCTCTCGCGTTAAATCCCTCGACCGAGGTCACGCGTATGTCGTCAAGAAGTCTGCCGTGAAGCTGACCTCTGCCCGAATCGACCGCACAAACGTGCGCCGCACCGCGTTGCAATAAGCAATCGGTAAATCCACCCGTAGAGGCACCGATATCAATGCACCTCATTTCGCTGACGTCAAGTCCGAAGTGCTCAAGCGCACCCTCAAGCTTAAGACCGCCGCGACCGACGAATCTCTCCTGCTCAATTATCTCAACAATATGCTCCTCGTCGGAAACCTCAAGCGAAGCCTTCCCCACGATCTTGCCGTCAAGCAATATCTTTTTCTCATCAATAAGCCTTGCCGCCTTGTTTCTGCTCTCGCAAAAACCCTTTTCAACAAGATAAACGTCTATTCTCATACGATATTAAAAAACGGCACGTACATAAGAGCAACGGGCACGAGAAATCCGAGAATAGCACCTACGCCGACCTGAAGCGGAGTGTGTCCGACAAGCTCGGCAAGCGCCTTGTGAGTAAGCTCGGGATCATTGTGAGCATCTGCAAACTCTTGAAATATCTTATTTAGCGCCTTGGCGTGCTCACCCACCTGACGTCTCATTCCAGTCGCGTCGCGCATAACTATCATCGCAAGCAAAGCGCTCAGCGCAAATTCTACAGACCCAAATCCGCATTTAATAACGCAAGCACTGACCATAGCGCAGACCGCCGCGGTATGCGAGGACGGCATTCCACCCGTTCCAAACAGAAACTCGACCGCAGTGAATTTCTTGAGTTTAAAAACTCCGGTAAAGAATTTCAGCACCTGAGCGATAAACCACGCGGTAACCACGCTCATAAGCCAGAAATTTGTTCCCAAATCTATCAAAAATTTCATTATGTTTTCCTTGTTATCAATTTTTCCTGTCGCAAAGGTAAAGCGCAAGATCAACCATTCTCTCGTTTCCCTCTATGCCGTCCATAAGAGCAATAGCCTCATCTGTCAGCTTTTCGGCATATTCCTTAGCGCTCTCGGGAGTAAAGAACGACATAAACGTAGTCTTGTTGTTATTCTTATCCGATCCAACCCTCTTGCCAAGCATCTCGCTTGTCGAGGTAACGTCAAGAATATCATCAACTATCTGAAAAACAAGACCGATATTTCTCGCGAAGATCGTCAGCTTTTCGGTGACCTCATCGTTAGGGCTATATCCCGCCGCAAGACATCCAAGCTGTACCGACGCGCATATCATAGCACCCGTCTTGCCCATGTGGAGCTCAACCAACTCGCCCTCGGTCAGAGTGTGGGTCTCTCCGTAAAGATCGGCAGCCTGACCCTTGACCATTCCGAAGCTTCCCGCCGCGCCCGACAGTATAGCAACCGCCGTAGCGGCACAGTCACCGCTGACATAGGGGTTCATTGCCGAGACCGAAAAAGCGTCGGTAAGCAGTCCGTCACCAGCGAGTATAGCCGTCGCTTCTCCGTAGACCTTGTGATTGGTTGGCTTTCCACGACGCATATCGTCGTCGTCCATACACGGCAGATCGTCGTGAATGAGCGAGTATGCGTGTACCATCTCGACCGCGCAGGCAAACGGCAAAGCCGCCTCTGCTTGACCGCCAAGCATTCTGCAGGTCTCAAGGACCAGCGTAGCTCTTATTCTCTTTCCACCCGAAAGCAGACTGTAGCGTATGGCCTCGTAAAGACTCGCCGCCGCGCCCTCCCCCTCGGGATATATCTTTTCAAGCTCGCGCTCCACCGTGTCCTTCGCCTCTGCGATGACCGCAAGCGCAAGCTCCTTATTGTATTCGATCATAACAATCTCCATTCTCTCACGCGTGAAGAAAATTCGCCTCACACGATCCTTATAAATCAGTTTTCCTCTGAAAACATGCCCTCAGGAACGTCAACGACCTCGATCTGACCGTCTGACCCCTGCTGAAGTATCTGTATTTTACGCTTGGCAGCCTCAAGCTCTTCTGCACAGCGCGAAGCAAGCTTCACACCCTCCTCATAGAGCTTCAAGGACTTCTCAAGCGGCAACTTTTCATTTTCAAGCTCGGCTACTATACCCTCAAGCCTTGCCATAGCCTCCTCAAGACTCATTTTCTTCTTTTCAGTCATATCTAAATCCTCACTTTTCGCCTATTTCCGTTATCTGTGCGCGCATTTTTCCATCCGAAAGACTTATATCAACGACATCGCCAACCGAGGCATCCGCGACCGACGATATCACCCGTCCGTCGCCGCCCTGCACCATCGCGTATCCGTGCGAAAGCACCGCCAAAGGATTGACACCCTCAAGACGCGCGCAAAGCATGCGGAAATTGCCATCAGCTACGTCAACCGAAGCTCTTGCAAGCGAATCCATTTTATCTCTCAGAACCATAAGTCTCGATGCTTTTTCATCAAGCATCCGAACAGGCGAGCGCAGCTCCGCGTTCTTTTTTAACGTCTGAAGTCTACCGTCAAGCGTGTATATCTTACGCTCGATCAAAGCCTCGGTCTTGTTTTTCAGGTGAACTATCCTTGAGCGTATCTCAGCAGTATTCGGGAAAGCGATCTCAGCCGCCGCACTCGGTGTGGGCGCTCGAAGATCGGCAACGAAATCACAAATAGTAAAGTCGGTCTCATGTCCGACCGCCGATATCACAGGTATCTCCGATGCCGCGATCGTTCTCGCAAGCTCCTCGTCGTTAAAACCCCAAAGGTCCTCTGCCGAGCCGCCTCCGCGACCGATTATTATAACGTCCACGGGATGTCGCTCGTTAAAGAACTTTATACCGCCAACAAGACTTCTCGGCGCCAGCTCTCCCTGCACGTACGCAGGATATATGACTATCCTCGTCGAAGGGCAACGCCTTCCCGACACGTTAATAATGTCGTGAAGCGCCGCACCCGAAGCCGATGTGATAACGCCAACGCTCCGCGCGAACGGAGGTATCGGTCTCTTCCTCGCGGGATCGAAAAGTCCCTCCGCATCAAGCCTTCTCTTGAGCTGCTCAAACGCGACCGCAAGCGCACCGACTCCGTCGGGCTGCATATCGTCAACGATTATCTGATAATCACCGCTGACCGTATAGGTCGAGATCCTTCCGTGCACGATGACCTTCATCGCGCTCTCAGGCTTAAACTTAAGCTTATACGCAGATCCGCGGAACATCACCGCACGAATCGACGAGCTCTCGTCCTTCAAGGTAAAATACATATGTCCCGAGGCATAATTGCTCTTGAAATTTGAAATTTCGCCGCGCAGAAACACGCCTCGAAGCACAGGACTTGATTCCAGCGTCATTTTTATATATTCATTTATTTGTGTAACGCTGAAAATCGAATCCTTGTTCATTTTACCCACCAATTTTTAATCGTTTAACGAATCAATATATTTTTTACGGCACAAAAGCGCAATTCCCGCGGCATTGTCCGAGGAAAACTCGGGTGCCGAAAAATAAGTATTATCAAACTTCGCAAGACGCGCGCCGATTCGCTTGTTGCTCATCACACCGCCTGCGTATATTATCGGAATGTTATTACGTGCCTCGCGCAGATTTTCGGTCAGTCTGCAAAGCGTGTCGGCAACGAAATCGAAGCAAAACGCCGAGACTGCCGCCTTATCCCCCGTTTTCTCGTAAAGAGACCTCGAAAGGTTCTCAAGTCCCGAGAGATTGCACTCAAGACCGCGCACCGATATCCTCGTTTTAACGGGAGGAATATCACTGTCCGCAAGAAGACTCTCCATCTCCCTTCCGCATGGGAATCCAAGTCCCATCATCACGCCGGCGCGGTCAATAGCCTGCCCCGCGTTTATATCGACAGTACCTCCGATAAGCTCCACCTCAAATCCGTTCGTCTTCGGTGTAACAAGCAAGATCTCGGTAGTACCGCCCGAGACGTGAAACGCGGCAAAACGCTCTCCTCTTTCGATCAGATCGAGTCTGCCAGCCGAATAAAGCGCCGCCATAATATGACCGCTTTGATGAGAAAAAGCGTATTTCTCACACCCAACCACAGCCGATACGGCGGAAGCAATCGAAACTCCCGACAAAAAACAAGGCATATAGGACCCCTCAACGTCGCGCGGAGTTTTCGAATATCCAACCGCCACGATCTCCCTCTCGGGATAATTGAGGTCAAGAAACTCCTTCACTCCGTCCATTATCAAGGGCAAATTTTTAGTGTGTGCAAAAAGCGCGTCGCTCTGCCTCAGCCCCCGTTCACCCTCGGCAACGGGAAGTAATTTTTTAAGATTTAAAACCACATCGCCCCCAAGTGTGCAAAGTGCCGCCGAGGTCGTGTAGTTGCTCGTGTCGATCCCAAGGATCAGCTTCGAATCAAGCATTTTCCGCGCCGTCAGACTCCTTCGAGGACTTTTCCGCAGAAGTCTGCATACCATTTACTGCCTCAGCAATAATCGCCTCAACACCATTTGCTTCAACGTCCTTGAAAACGCCCGAAAGTACACCGTTGACAAACTGCTTTGCCTTGTCCTCGCCGAACTTCAGCGCAAGCGAGACCGCCTGGCTGATCGAAACGTTCATCGGAATATCGTCAACAAAAAGCATCTCGTAGACCGCAATTCTGATAACAGTCCTTGACACTCTCGAAAGTCTGTCAGCTCTCCAGCCCTTCGCATATTTGCTGATTACCGCGTCAAGCACGCTCGCCTTTGCGAGAATACCGAAAAAGCTCTCGCGCACGTACTTGTCGTTGGGAATTTCTCTGTCCTCACAAGCAAGATCATAAATAGCCGCAGGCTCCTTGCCATCGTGGAATTCAGTCTCAAAAATCAGACCGAAAAGTGTCTCTCTTGCCTCTTGTCTGGTAAGCTTCGCCATATATAAAAACTCCTGTCCGCCGCAAAAACGGCTTGATAAAAATTCATTTTCTTTCCGCCAAAAGCTACGTCATCTCGCGCCCGCGCGGAAAATAATCCACCTTATATTATACACAAAAAGTACTGAAATGTCAAGGTAAAAGAACGATTAATATGCAAAAAACTGAAAATTTATTCATTATGCTCGCAAAATTCGCCAAGATTGTAAATAAATTATAAAACTGCTTGAAATACAAGCAAAATTATGATAAAATTAATACGAATAAATTTACGCAAGGAACGTTTATTATGGACATAAAGAAATTTTTAAAAGATCTTCTCTTTTTCGGCTCGGTCTATTATACCGTGATCACTACCGTGCTTATGCTGATCGCCTCACTTCTCCCGGGCGACTCCGCGCCACTCATAGAAACCAAACGCTTTCTCCTCGTACTTCTTTTCTCGTTTATAATGGGACTTGGCAGTGCAATTTTGCGCGCAAACGTAATGAATCGAACCGCCGCAAGCCTCACACATGCCGCTTGCTACGTACTCGGATTTTTGATTTTTGTGGTTCTCGGAGACGCGAATTTTTCCACGACCGTCATCTTCACGCTTGTATTCGCGATAATTTACGTAGCAGTCACACTCATAGCAAGAAATCTCTTGAAAATAGGTGTCTCTAACGAAAAAAAGCTTTCCAAGAACACTGCAAGTCCAAAAGCAAGCCCCAAAAAGAGTAAAAAAGAAAAATCCACCTACACCAACCAATTTTTAAAATAAAAGCGAAAAATGTCGGAACAAAGATTTAATAAAACCTCGAAAGTGATTATCACTGCGACCGCCATACTGACCGTCGCCTGCGCGGTTTCGCTTATAACGATGCTTTTTCGCGGAATAAGAAGCGATATTTTCGTCCAAAACGAAAAAGCTCCTTCCGTCAGCATAAAGCTTGCAGAAACCTCGGACTACGGGCAGTACTACGTAGACAGTATGGCATTTGTCGGCGACTCCACGATAGCGGAAATGATAAACGCAGGCGTCCTCAAAAATGGGACCGATACCGATCAGGTCTGGACGGGCGAGAACGGAGATCTGCCGCTTGATTATAACATCGACACAGCAACGGTAGTCTGCTCAAAGGATGGAAAGCTCCTGACAATAGCTTCTGCAATTGAGGAAAGAAAACCCGAGTATATCGTGATAACATTGGGCATAAATAACGGCGTTCCCTATTGCACCGAAGAAAACTTCAAAGCATATTATCAAAAGCTCATCACGTCGATAAAGGACGCCTACCCAAATGCAAGAATAATGCTGCAATCCGTCCTTCCCGTGTCTGAAAAATACGCAAAAAACACCTCGGGAGTGACCGCAGATAAGATAGAAACCGCAAACAAATGGATCGCAGAGCTCGCCGAGCAAAACGGTGCAAGATATCTCGACACCGCATCGGCACTTAAAAACTCAAAAGGATATCTCGATGCGAAATACGATTCCGGCGACGGCTTGCATCTCAACGCAGACGGCTATAACGCCATGCTGATCTACATAAGAACCCACGGCTACAGATAAAAAATCAGGGCTTTCACACAACGTGTGAAAGCCCTTTATATTTTTATCAATCCTCTTTCTTTCTGAAAGCAACAGCTCCAACGACCGATACGACCGCAACCACTGCAACTGCACCAAAGCCAATAAGCGATCCGCAACCGTTCTTAACGGCAGGCTCGGGTACGAGATCATCAGCCGTACTCTGCTCATTTCCTTCAGAGGTAGTCTGCTGATCTTCAATCGACGAGGTGACCTCGGTCTGCTCTACAGTAGTCTCCTCGCTGGTCGGCTCTGTCTCGGGAACGTAACCAAGTCCCTCAATGTAGCTCATGAAGTAAGCCTCGGCATCCTCCTCGCTTGCGAAGAACGCAATAAAGCAAACGTCAAACGCGTTAGCACCGGGAGTGGTGATATCAACGTTCTGCGCATCAAAACGAACGCCGTTGATTCGACCCGTGTAATCCGAAAGATCGGAAACGTCCACCGTGAAAGACAAATAACTGTCCTCTCCGATATAATAAGAATCCCACGACACTCCGCTGTTAGAAATCTGACAGCTCGGGCCGGGAGAAACGTTATCTCCGGTCATAATATATACGTTTCCGGTCTCAAACGCGCCGCACTTACCCTCTATCAGATCCTCCTCCCCGCAGGTGCAAAGATTTCTCGTTACCATCATTGCTACGGGGAAATCCTCTATCGCGTAAGACGTAGCGTTTTCAACCGTCCATGTACCCGTACCCGTAGAAGCGTTACCTGCAACGATCCTGATCGTGTAATCATCGTTGATAGAAACAGTCTCACCCGTAGTTGACATGGGCGCAGACTTGATATTTGAATTTTCAACGTCGCCGTTCATAAATATTGCAGGCTGACCTGGCTCAATGTTGGGATCTTCAACCAGAGGCGCAGTCACGTAGTTGTACGACCAATCCTCAGGCTCTGCACTGTCATCTCCCGTAGGAGTTGCGCAATCATCCGCACTTGTGCCGTACTTAAGAAGAGTACAAGCCACCTTGCCGTTAAGCTCACTGTGCTGTAAAGCAAATCCAACGTATGCAAGACTGTCTGCCCCACCCCATTTTTCGTTCATATACTGGATAACGCTCGAAGGAGCAGCAACTCCGTTGATGGTATAAGTAAAGGTAGATTTTTCCTCGTCCCAAGAGACCTCAGCAACAAAAACAGTTCTCTCCTCGTCGCCGTAAGCAACGGTTTTTTCGGGTATCTGGTTAGTCTGATTCTGCAGATCGCAATCTCCCGCGTACCAGAAATTAGCGTTATTACCCGTAGGGCGAATATGGTTGTAAACACCGTTTCCATGGCCCTTTTCACCGGGCGTCATATGCATGTTATCCCAGAAAATAAAGGTAAACCATGAATCGAGTCCATTGCCAAAATTAAACTCGTCTATTCTGATCTCCATATAAACGCCGTCCTTGAGGTCGACCTTATCCTTGGAAACAAATCGTGCCCAAGGGGTCTGACCTGCCCAGTTGGCTGCAGTCAAATGGAATCCCTCGTCATCGTAATAGTATCCCGCAACAGACTCGTAATCACTCTCGGGAGCACTGCCGTCGTATTGGTCTGCTCTGCCCACAGCGACCCAATCGCCCTCGACCGCAGCCGTTGGTATCGTCGCCACGATAAGCAAAGAAATCGTCATCGCAATAGCGAGAATCATAGGAATAAATCGTTTCATACTTTTTTCTCCTTGATAGATGTTAAAGATTGCTCTCACACATTAATTTTACCACGAAACTTCAGCAAAGTAAATCCACATTATCCACAAATCGCCTATTTTATTTTTGTTAGTATTGACAAACAAAATCGGGGCTGCCACACAAACGTGTGACAGCCCCTGAAAGTCAGGAACGGATTATAAGTGAGATTTTGAATCCGTTATGTATCCTTAATTAGTCTTCCTTTTTCTTGAAGGAAACAAAACCTGCAACAGATGCAACTGCAACGATTGCGATAGCACCAAAGCCAACTACGCTTCCGCAGCCGCCCTGCTCGTCGTCACCAGAAGGAGCAGCGGTGGTTCCCTCATCATCATCAGGCTTTGCAGTAGTGCCTGCAGCCACAGTAGTTTCCTCGGTAGTTTCCTCGGTGGTCTCCTCGGTAGTTTCCTCGGTGGTGTCCTCTTCTCCACCTTCCCAACCAAGGCTGGTGAGGTAGTTCTCGAAGTAAGTGTTAGCGTCCTCTTCGGTTGCAAAGCATGCGATGAAGCAAATATCGAAGGTGTTAGCACCGGGAGTAGTAGTATCAATAGCTGTAAGGTCGAAACGAACAGCATTGATTCTGCCGGAGAACGAGGAAATCTCGGAAGCATCAAGCATCATGCAAAGATATCCGTCTTCACCGATGTAGTAGGAATCCCACGATACCGATGCAGAAGCCATACAGCCTGCGTCAGCGGAAAGATGATCGCCGGTCATAAGATATACGTTACTGGTCTCGTAAGCGCCGCAACGTCCATCAACCTTATCCTCTTCTGTACATGTGCAGAAGTTCTTGGTAACCATCATTACAATAGGAAGATCCTCAACAGCGTAAGAAGTAGCATTCTCAACTACCCATGTTCCGGTAGCGGAGGAAGAGTTGCCGGCTACGATTCTGACAGTACCGTCCTCGTTGAAGGTAATGGTCTCACCGGAAGCAGAACCGGGAAGAGCCTTGATGTTGGAGTCAAGGCTACCGTTCATAAAGATACCGGGCTGGCCTGCTTCGAAGGTAGGATTCTCAACAACGGGAGCAGTTACGTAATTGGTGGAGTAGTCAATAGGATCAACGGAATCATCACCTGCGGGAACGGTAGCGTCATCAGCGCTGGTACCGAACTTAGTCATCGTGCAGCTGATAGCTCCGCCCTTGGAGTTGTGCTGGAATGCAAATCCAACGTAAGCTTCGCTGTCGTCGCCGCCCCACTTCTCGTTCATGTAAGTGATAGCAGCCTCAGCAGCAGCAACACCGTTGATGGTGTATGTGAAAGTGCCGTTAGCCTCGTCCCAAGCAATAACAATGGTAAGGTTATGCTTTCCATCCTCATCGATATCCTGGGGAACGTCGCTCCAGTTCTTAGGATTCAACTGAGTAAAGCCGCCTGTAAACCAATAAGTAGTGTTAGCGATACCGGGACGGATAAGGTTCTGAACGCCTGTGCCGTAGTTAGAATCACCGGGGGTCATAACCTGCTGATCCCAAAGCATAACGTTGAACCAAGAGTCAAGACCTGCGTCGTAATTGAACTCATCGATTCTGATCTCCATGTAAACGCCTTCCTTGAGGTCGATCTTGTTCTTGGAAACAAATCTTGCCCAAGGGGTGTGACCTGCCCAGTTAGCAGCGGTTACGTGGAAACCGTCAGCGGTGTACTCGTATCCTGCTACGGAGCTGTACTCATCTTCGCCGATCTCCTCATTTTCCTGCTTTGCCTGAGCAATAACAGTCCAGTCACCGTCGATAGCTGCTGTAGGAAGGGTAGCAACTATAACGAGAGAGAGCATCATTGCGAGAGTAAGCAAGATAGAAAGAAACTTTTTCATCTTTTTTCTCCTTAAATATAAATATTTTTGTGCAAAAGACAAATCTCCAATCTTTTGTTATATATATTTTAGCACGAAATACAAATAAAGTAAATTCGCATTATTCACAAATTCCCCGTTTTATTTTTGTTAGTATTGACAAACGAAAAAAGTATCATTAACCCTATGTTGCGCATACGATCATCCTCAAAAAAGAGGCCGTCACACGTACGTGACAGCCTCTTGGCTTTTGAATCAGATATCTTTAAAACTCAGATTCCTATTAACTCTTGATCAGTCTTCCTTTTTCTTGAAAGAAACAAATCCTGCAACTGCAGTAACAGCAACGATCGCAATCGCACCGAATCCAACTACGCTTCCGCAACCGCTTGCAGAATTATCGTCGGAGCTGCCTGCAGAAGTAGTCTGCTCGGGAGCTTTGGTAGTTCCTTCGGTAGCTTCGGGATCAACGGTGGTCTCGGGAGCCGCAGTAGTTGCCTCGGTGGGTTCCTCTGTAGTCTCCTCGACAGCCTCTACGCCAATATAATCGTATACGTAAGCCTCAGCCTCTTCCAAATTTCTGAAGAACGCCGTAAAGCACACGTCAAGAGTGTTTCTTCCGGGCTGTTGGTAATACATACCGTAGAAGTCTGTACTCACACCGTGAATTCTGCCCTCAGCATCCCACGGAGCGTCCTCAGCCGACATATCTACAAAGAAATACAAATACGAATTGCCCTCATCGTCTACGATCGGCTCGTAGCATACCTCTAATCTTGCTTTGTGATCGTCATCTGCACTGGTGATGCTACCCGTCATGATATACATCCGTACATCCTCACAGGCATAACAGAAGACCTCACCGTCCTCTTCCTCGCATGAGCAGTAGTTTCTCGTAAGAACTAAAACCAAGGGGAAATCGTCGATGTCATACGAAACCGCGTTGGCAACGGAATAAGAAGCTCTGATAGTGGGATTGTCGGCAAGATAAGTAACCGACCAGTCGTCATTACGGGTTCTGTAAATATTTCCGCTGATACCCGTGTTTGTCTTCGCATCGGAATGTTCTCTGCTTCCGTTAAGCAATACTGCAGGCTGACCTGCCTCTACGGTATCGGGAGATGCGATCTCCGCTATTTCTCTATAATAGTTAACGGGCTCCTGACTGTCGTCTCCCATAGGAGTGACTGCGCTTTCCTTGTCCGTGCCGAACTTGAGGATAGTCATTCCCGCGGTACCGCCCTTCTTACCTGCCATAAAGTTAAATCCGACGAACGCCTCCATATCAACGAAGGTCTCGTTCATATACTTAATTACGTTTGCGGGGGCCTCCCAACCGTTGATATTTGCGGCAAATGTAGTTCCGTCCCAAGTAACTGTAAATTCAAGAAGAAGCTTGCCATTCTCATCCTTGGGAGAGGTTCCCGTGGTAGCGGACTGAGTGCCGGTATCCCAAGCACCAACGTGCCACCAAAGCGTATGGATATTGCCGTTTTCATCGGTTCTTACGAGCGTCTGTACGCCCTCACCGTATCTGGGGTCATTGTTTCCGGGCTGTACCATTACATCACTCCAAAGGTTTATGTCAAACCACTTATCACCCGCATCCCAGACGAACTCATCGATACGAACGAGCATATAAATACCTTCTTTAACGTCGTATTTCGTCTTGGTCTGTATTCCGCCCTGAACACCAAAATCTTTCCAGTCAGCAGGTATCACTCTAAATCCCTCATCGGTATATTCGTAACCGATAACGCTGGAATAATCGCCCTCAAAATCGTCGCGATATTCTCCTGCAGAAGAATAAACCATCCAATCACCCTCAACCGCTGCCGCGGGAATACTAATAACCGCCGCAAGCGAGATGATCATCGCAACGCTCAAAAGCATCGAAATAATTTTTTTCATAACAATATCTCCTTGATTGTTTTAGGGAATTCCCTCAAAATAATTTTATCATAAAATAACTCTGATTGTAAATTCGCATTCTTTACAAAAAATAACTATTTATTTGTCACTATTGACCAACAAATAAGTCTCAAAAATAAAGGCAGTCGTGCAAAAAGCACGACTGCCTAATATTCAACCGCTAAAGCGGTCAATCTTCTTTTTTCTTTTTCAATGTGACAAACGCAACTGCACCTATAGTAGTAACCATAGCAACTGCGCCAAATCCAACTACGCTTCCGCATCCGCCCTTGTTCTCGTCACCCTTGTCGTCGGTAGGAGCATCGGTAGTCTGTGTGGGGGCATCGGTAGTTTCCGCAGGAGCAGCGGTGGTCTCCTTAGGAGCTTCCGTAGTGGCTTCTTCGGTAGTGCTTTCGGTCTCTACGGGCTTCTCTACGCCAAGATAATCGTAAACGTATCCCTCTGCATCCTCCAAATCTCTGAAGACACCTACAAAGCAAACGTCAAACTGGTTAAGGCCGGGAGTCGAGTAATCAATGTCATGGAAGTCAACACGAATGTTATTTACTCTTCCCTCTGCGTCCCAAGGAGCAAAATCGTCGCTCATATCCATATAGAAATACAGATACGATTCACCGTCTATTTCAATGGAATCCCAGCAAGTGTTGAAGGTGGTACAATGCTCTCCGTCGGGGCTGTTGAATTCACCGGTTGCAAGATACAATGTGACCTCCTCGCACGCGATACAGGTTCCATCCTCCTCGCCGCAAGTGCAAAGATTTCTGACGAGCATCATAACTACGGGGAAATCTTCTATAGAATAAGATACTTCATTCTTGGGCTTATAAACTACGCTGACAGTGGAGCTGCTTGCGATATAAGTTACTGAATTGTCTTCATTCAGGATCGAGTTACCCGTCGAGCTCTTACCTGCGGTGGTATAGGAGTCCGAAGCATCCTTGCTTCCGTTGATAAGAATAGCGGGCTTTCCATCCTCAACAGTAGAAGGATCAGCAATTTCAGCAATTTCGAGAGAGTAGTTGATAGGATCCTCGTGGTCGTCACCCGAAGGAGTCAAGGCATTCTCCTTGGTCGTGCCGTACTTAAGAACGGTAAAGCTTGCGTCTCCGAGAGTCTTGGTGTGGAAGAACGCCATACCGAGATGTGCTTCCATATCAACGAAGGTCTCGTTCATGTAATCGATAACTCGCTGAGGAGCCGCAATTCCGTTGATGGTGAGAGCAAAGGAATCGTTCTCGTAGGTAACCACAAGCTCAAACAGAGCTCTGCCCTCTTCATCATACATATCAACACCCTGAAACGCGGGAGATACCTGAACCTGAGTGAAGCCCTCAATATACCATTCAAGCTGAATAAATTTTCCGTCGTTGCCGGGTCTCATGATAGTCTGAACACCGTATCCGTCTCTTTCAGCGTCACTGCTCGCAAGCTCGACCATCGGCTCACTCCAGAGATTGAGATTGAGCCACTTGTCAGGTGCATCGTAAGAAAACTCGTCCACGCGGATAAGCATGTAAACTCCATCCTTAAGGTCATAGGTGCTCTTGGTCTGAAGACCTCCCCTGGGGCTCTGACCCTCATAGAACTCAGGGGAAATGGTATGAAATCCCTCGTTCGTGTATTCGTAGCCCATAACGCTTACGTATTCGTCGTCCTCATAATCGTCGCGGTATTGCTCCTTGCGAGCATATACCATCCAGTCGCCCTCGACCGCAGATGCAGGGAGAGCCACGATAATGAAGGTCGAAACGATCATAGCAACGGCCAACAGTAACGATAAAAACTTTTTCATGGTTAAAAACCTCCTAAAAAACTATCAGACGATCATCGTCCTACTCTTTATTTTACCACCAAAAGCATTTCTTGTAAATTGACATTTTCAATCAAAAATTTTTATGTTTTTTGTGGATACTAAACAACCGTCTCGACAAACTAACGACAAATTCCGTTACTTATTTTCAAAAAACTTTCCCTGCCAAAGACCCTCGGAGAACATCTTTTTATCAATATTATTTATTACCACGGTCTTTTTGCGACTCCACTCGGGTGCCAAAAGCTCGCTCTGCATCCCGTCGCCCGTAAGTCTGCCCACCACAGTCTCGGGCGGCAGAAGTGTCAGCGCTTCGGCGACTATATCAACGTATTCCTCCATCTCAAGCGGCTCGTATCCTCCCTCAAGATAGATCTCGCCAAGCTTTGTTCCGCGTATGACGTGTAGCAGATGAAATTTCACCTGATCGGGCATCAGCCTCGCCACCTCCCTGACCGACTCAAGCATCATTTTCCTGTCCTCACCGGGCAATCCGAAGATCAGATGTACGCATATTTTGATCTTGTCGGATGCCTTTCTCAATTTTTCGTATCCCTCGAGGAAATCGGCAAACGTATGTCCCCTGTTGATAGCAAAAGCGACCGAATCGTGAACCGTCTGCAAACCAAGCTCAACGGTCAATACCGTCTTCTCTGCCAACTCCGCAAGATATTCAACCACGTCGTCCTCAAGACAGTCGGCGCGCGTGGCGATATTCACCCCAACGACACCCTCCTTGAGAGCGACAGCCTCCACCTTTTCCTTTATGACCTCAAGCGGCGCGTATGTGTTGGTGTGCGCCTGAAAATACGGGATATATTTGTCGGTCTTCCATTTGGACGACAACTGCGCCTTAACTATCTCGAACTGCTCCTCAACGGGCAGAACGGCATCCGCCGCAAAATCTCCGCTTCCCCTCGGCGAGCAGTAGATACATCCGCCGACCGAGCATTTTCCGTCAATATTAGGGCAAGTAAACCCCGCGTCAAGCGGTATCTTCATACACTTTCCGCCAAACGTCCGTCGTAGATAGTAATCGTAGGTGTAATATCGCTTGTTGGTGTCACTATTCGGATACGGATTTATATCCTTTTGTTTTATCTTCATTGATACTCCTTGATCTCTTAAAGCGCAAGGGACGGTAAATGCCGCCCCTTGTGATTAAGAATTATTTATTCAAAAACTTCTCTGCAGCCGCAAGCTTAACGCATACGGTCAAAACACCCATAGCTCTGTCCAGCTCCTCAATAGTCGGATAGGTAGGAGCGATACGGATGTTGCTGTCGTCGGGATCTATACCGTAAGGATAGGTCGCGCCAACGGTCGTCAAAGTAAGTCCGGCATCCTTTGCAAGCTGATACGAGCGTTTAGCACAGCCCTTTTCAACGAACAGACTGATAAAATATCCACCGTTGGGATTTGTCCATCTCGCGATACCGCGGGGCGCAAGCTCTCTCGACAAATGCTCCTTGACGAGCGCAAACTTTGGCGCGATGATAGCCGCATGCTTCTTCATGTGAGCCTTAACGTTTTCGGGTGTCTTGAAGAACTTAACGTGACGCAGCTGGTTAAGCTTGTCAAAGTTAATGGTCTGCGCCATCATTATCTTTTTGATCTGCTTGAGATTATTCTCGCTTGCCGCCATAAGCGCAACGCCTGCACCGGGATAGGTTATCTTGGACGTCGAATAGAAGCAAAGTACTCTGTCGGGATTGCCTGCATTACAACACTCCTCGATAATATCGAGAAGCTCGTCACCCTTGTCGTAAAGATCGTGAATAGCGTACGCGTTATCCCACATGATTCTGAAATCCTGCGCCGCGGTCTTCATAGAAGCAAGACGACGAACGGTTTCGTCGGAATAGGTGATTCCGTCGGGATTGGAATACTTGGGATTGCACCAGATTCCCTTCACCGCAGGATCCTTAACAAGCTCCTCAACCGCGTCCATATCGGGACCCGTAGGAGTCATATTTACGTTGACCATCTCAAACCCAAGCGACTGTGTCACCGTAAAATGACGGTCGTATCCGGGCACGGGACAGATAAACTTGACCTTTTCTTCCTTGCACCAGGGGCGCTCACTTCCGCAAACACCGTAAAGCATCGCGCGGCTGAGCGTATCGTACATAAAGGTCAAGGACGAGCTTCCACCAAGCAGAATGTTTTCTGACGGAATAGTCAAAAGCTCGGAAAAGAGCTTTTGTGCCTCGGGCACACCCTCAAATAGACCGTAGTTGCGGCAGTCAAAACCCGCTTCGGTCTTGCAGTCCTCAGCACCGTGTAAGATATCAAGGATACCGTCGGACAGATCAAGCTGTGCCGTGCAGGGCTTGCCTCTCGATATATCGAGCTTAAGTCCACTCGCTTTTATTTTTTCATATTCGCTTTTCAAGCCCTCATACTCTGCAAGGAGAGCTTCGCGTGACATTTCGCAATATTTCATCAAAAATTACTCCGTTTTTTCATTTTATACACAACGTTACACATTATACCATATATTCAAGAAAAAAGCAAGATGTATTTTCAAATTTTGCAAAATTTTTTATTTATTCCTCATTTTTCCAAAATCTTCGGGCAATTTCTGCAAGAGATGACGGATTTCCTGCAAATTTCATTTCCTTCCACGCCTCTGGGAAGATTGCTCTGTATTTCGGCTCAGAATATCTGTCGTCGATCAGCACTGCAATGCCTCGGTCGGTCTCGGTGCGTATAACTCTGCCCACCGCCTGAAGCACCGAGTTCATTCC
>CAZQLJ010000005.1:0-20885 GCA_964594085.1 uncultured Clostridium sp. | reverse complement strand
CCTCCGGTGCACCAGTTGTTCTGCCAAGGGCATAGCTGGGTAGCCGCGTGCGGTTTTGATAAACGCTGAAGGCATCTAAGCGTGAAACATGCTTCAAGATTAGATATCCCATCATTTATTGAGTAAGGTCACTTGTAGACTACAAGTTTGATAGGTCGGAGGTGTAAGCACAGTAATGTGTTCAGCTGACCGATACTAATAGACCGAGGGCTTGAACCTCCTATGTTGCATACGAAGTTTATATCGCTATATTCCTCTGCAACGGAGAGTTTAAGGTTGTTTGAGTTTCGGTTTCTCATAACTCATTCCTTTTACCTTGACGATTGTAAGTTAATATGCAAAATGCGCGGCAATAGCCGTGTTTTTTGTTTTTATAAGTGACTTCATAACCAACACTTATATTAACAGAAATCCCGTTTCATTAGATCCGTTCTCTAATGAACAGTAATAAAATAGAAAGCCTCGGCAGAAAATTCCTGCCGAGGCTTTTGTACTAATTTTTTTCCGCAATCAGTATATCCATACAATGCTTATGGGAAATACCGCTACTGTTACAGTCAAAAATTCTTTCTTCATTTTTTCGGAATATCCAATCGTGATAATACATAAATAACTCTCCCGATTTCCAATCACCGGCTGCGAGTTCACTTTCTTCAATATCGGGTGGTAGTGGAATAAATGGTTTTCTAACAAAAACATTAATAACATTGATGCCATTATCCGTGGTATGTGCCTTGAGGCTATCAATGACATTCCTACGCAGTTCATTGGGAATGTAATGGAATACTCCGCTTGAAAAGATTATATCATAATCCGTTTCAGGTCTGAAATCACGCACATCCGCTTTGAAAAAATCTATTTTCACACCACACTTATCGGCAAGCTCGTGTGCCTTAAATAAGCCTTGTTCCGAAATATCAAAAGCAGTCACATTATATCCGTTACGCGCAAGAAAAACGGCATCCTTGCCCTCGCCACACCCGATATCAAGTGCCTTGTATGGTTTGATTGGAGGCTTAATGCGCATAATATCATAGCAAAGATTATTGGGTGATAATCCCCAATAATAGCCATCTTCATTGTATCGTTTGTCGTATTCGGTTAATGATTGCAAAGGGTAGCCGAGCAAGGAATCTATAGAAACGTTCAGAACGGTCGCAAGTTTGGGAAGAAGTGTAACATCGGGATAAGAAGTGCTGTTTTCCCATTTTGAAACTGCTTGAAAGGAAATATTAAGTTTTTCCGCTAATGCCTGCTGAGTTAATCCGAGCGCCTTCCTCTTGTCCGTTATGATTTTACCAATGTTCATAAATATATCCTCCTTTGTGAGCCAATTACATTATAACATATCAAAGAAAAGCTTTCAATAACCTGCTTATTGAAATGGCTAAGAATTTTCTATTAATGGTTGAACCTTTCTTTTCAATCGCACTGCCACATTCGATAGTGAGTAAGTGTGCCTTTGTATAAAAAAGCAAAAGTCATCCTTTACACAAGGCAGACCCTGACCCCGGTTTTTAGTTCTCCTGTTAAGCTAAATTAAAAACTATCCATTAGAACACAAAGCTTTCGAACACGGGACTTTTGCATTTTCTTTTGGTTTAAACTAAAAAACAATGGCAACAATTAATTTGAAAAACAAAATTAACTCAAAAAGAGGACTGGATATGGCAAAAATAGCGATCGTTGGCGGTGGAGTATCGGGACTTTCGGCAGGTATATATGCGCAGTTAAGCGGACATAGCGCCGTAATTTGTGAGCGACATAACGTCGCGGGCGGCAACCTCACGGGCTGGCAGCGCGGAGAATATCATATCGATAACTGCATACATTGGCTTACGGGCACCAATCCGACCACCGACGGATACAGAATGTGGGAAACACTCGGCGCACTCGGGGATGTGGACGTATATCAGCCGCCAACTCTGTACACCTGCGAAGAAAACGGCAATTTGATATCGCTCAACTGCGATCTTGAACAAACCAAAAACGATATGCTGAAAATCTCCCCCGAAGACAAAAAAGAAATTTTATCTCTCGTGAAGGCCGTTGAAACACTCCAAGGAATAGTGGGTATCGCGGGCAAGGATCACAACGAAAAATACAGCAAGACTAAAATAGCAACCTCCGCACCGACTTTGCTCAAATATTACAACCTCTCGGCAAAAGATCTTTCACAAAAGTTCAAAAATCCGCTGCTCCAACAATTCATCAGCTCATTTTTGGGCAACGAATTCACCTCGCTTGCCCTGATCGTGATCTGGGCGCATTTTTGCGGAGAAAACGGCGGATTGCCCAAAGGGGGCTCGTTGGCTATGGCAAACAGAATGACCGACCGCTTCAAAAGCCTCGGCGGCGAGCTGCTTTTAAAAACCGAAGTGATCGGAATTGAGCACGAAAACAGCAAAGCCACCGCCCTCAATTTGTCAAATGGCGAAAAAATAACCGCCGATTATGTTGTGCTGACCGCTGACCCCGCGGTAATTTTCAGTAAATTGACCGATATTCCCATGCCAAGTCAACTCAAAAAGCTCTACAACGACCCAAAATTGCACCGCTTTTCAAGCTATCAGTGCGCTTTTTCTTGCGATACTGTCGAGTTGGGCTTTTCGGGGGATCTGATGATAGAGATTCCTCCAAAATATCGGTCGCTTTTACGTACCGAAGCGTTTGCCCTCCGCGAGTTTTCCCACGAAAAAAGCTTTGCCCCCGAGGGAAAACAGATATTGCAAACACTCTGCTTTTGTGACGAAAAAATGTCACGCGAATTTATCAAGATGCGTAACAATAAAGAATTGTATGACTCTGAAAAGCAAGAGCTTGCCGCGACGTTAAAGAGCTTGATAGAGAAGAAACTGCCACACCTGACGGGCAAGCTGACCTGCATCGATGTCTGGACTCCCGCCACCTACCAAAGATATGTGGATTCGGAGATCGGCTCGTTTATGAGCTTCGCCCTTCCGAAAGGCAGATTGCCCATCCGACAAAGCAACCGCATCAAAGGGCTCGATAACGTAATTTTAGCAACGCAATGGCAGCAGATGCCGGGCGGATTACCGATAGCGGCAGACGGAGGAAAAAAAGCAATAGAAACGATAAATGAGCTCGAATTCCAAAGATACCAAGCAAAAGAACGAGCAAAACAGACCGATCACAAAAATATTCATGCAAAAACAGCGCCGCAAAGCTCCCCGTGAGCTCTGCGGCGCCCTTGTCTTGCACCATAAACAACAAATTGCAGAATGTACTTGACGAAAACGCTTTTTTGTAGTAAAATAGACCAGTAATCACAAACGGCAAGGTGCATAATGAAAACAAGATTTATAATGATACGCCACGGCTTCAGCGTGGCAAACGATGTCCGTCGCTTTGCGGGCAATTTCGACGTAGAGTTGACCGAAACAGGCAAAAAACAGGCAAGACTCTGCGCCGAAGCCTTGAAAAATAAAAAAATAGACGCAATATATTCAAGTGACCTTAAGCGCGCATACGATACGGCAGTGCCGATAGCTGAGATGCTCGGCATTGAGATAATCAAATGCCCCGACTTGCGTGAGATCAGTGCAGGCGAGTGGGAAGGGATGCTTTTCGATGAGCTTTGCGAGAAATATCCCGAGGAATATTCGACCTGGCGCAACGACATTGGAAATGCAATATGCACGGGTGGCGAGAGCGTCAAGCATCTGTCAGATCGCGTATTGTCAGCGCTCTGCGACATTGCAAAGAAAAATGACGGCAAGACTATCTGCATAACGACCCATGCAACCCCAATCCGCGCAGTCTGCACTGCCGCCGCAGGCTTGCCTGTCGAGCAAATGTCGCAGGTGAAATGGGTCGGTAACGCTTCGTTCAATGTCTTTGACTACGAGGACGGAAAATTTACCGCCGTAGAGCTCAGTGATATGGAGCATTTGGGCGAGCTTCGCACGGGCTTGCCGAGAAATGTATAATATTTTGCAAAGAGACGCTTTTGGGCGAGCTGCCATAAAGCAGGTCGCGGTTGTTTTTCTTGACAAATTTAACCCCTTATAGTATAATTTAATAAATGATTTAAACAAGGAGATTTTTATGCTTTCTTTTCAAATAGGAAATACAACGATTCATCTTTTTCCATTGTTGATTTTTATTCTTGTTGTATGTCCTGTTATTGTGCTGTTTACAGGTATTATTAAAACAAAACAGATAAGTTCAATGAAAAATCTGTGTCAATCTGGGGATTATGAAAAATCAATTTTGCTTGCGAATAAGTTGATCACATATTATACACGTAGTTACAAATTATACCGTGTTAAACGTACAAAGCTTGAAATTGAAGCCATTCATATTTGGCTTGCTATATCTTATTTGGGATTATCAAAATACGATATGTTTTGGGATCACATAAACAAGGTTGAACAACAAAAAAATTTAATGTACGGTTGGATAGGTACGTATTACATTCTACAAAAAGAAATTGAGCAAGTGAAGATTTATAAAGAAAAAATTGAACCAACCGAAGAAATGAAGAATACTCTCGCGCTTTTTAACGGTGTTGTATTGTGCGAGGAGGGGAAGGTAAGCGAGGGAAAAGAAATATTGTCCGAAATTCTTCCCAACTTAAACTTTGAATTGACGAAACAGATTGTATTAGATTATACTGCATAACACACTATACCTTGCAGACAAGGCGTGTGAAAAGGAGTACAAGCAAAAATGCTCGTGCTCCTTTTGATTTTTCGGTGGGTCAAAACTGCTTTATGGAAGACACCCATTGTGCATCTTTTTGTTGTCTTTTTCGAAAACGATTGACGAAAGCAAGTTTTTGTGTTACAATAATATTGACCAAAATATGAAATTTGCTCCAACCAAACCGAGCAAAGAAAGGATATCAGCGTGAAAGTTACTTCGGTCTAATAGTAAGATATACCTTTTCACGCTCGAATTTTGCCTTGACGGCAAAATTCATCGATTAATATTTGTGCCGCCGTTGGCGGCGGAATGGAGATTTTTATGGAAAATATGGACCCCAAGTATCAAGCCCTGTTTACCCCGTGGAAGATCGGTAACGTCGAGATCAAAAACCGAATCGTAATGTGCCCTATGGGAGGCACGTCTCTGTTCGGCTGGTTCGAGCTTGGCGGATGTCACTTCGATAAGGAAGCGGCAAAGCTCTTTTTGGAGAGAGCAAACAATAACGTCGGACTTATCATTCCGGGCATCGCCCCCTTGAGAGACACGTTCTGGGGCAAGTGGCTCTGGCAGAATCCGAAAATGTTCGATGAGCTCAAGGAGTTTATGGACGAAATACATAAAACGGGAGCAAAGCTTTTCATTCAGCTTACCGCAGGAATGGGACGCTCCTGGGCGATCACCGAGCTTGTTGGCCCCCTGCATAAAAACAAGTTCACTCGTGCGCTCGTTAAACCGATCATCGACACCTCGCACGAGCTTGCATGTCCGAGCGAACAGCCTGCGCGTTGGGCACCCGATATAATCTGCCCCGAAATGACCAAGGAGCAGATACACGAGATAATCGAAGCGTTTGCCAAGACCGCAAAGCTCTGTAAGGACGCAGGCGTTGACGGTGTCGAGGTTCACGCGGTTCACGAGGGCTATCTGCTTGACCAGTTTGCCATCGAATTTTTCAATAAGCGTACCGACGAATACGGCGGAAGCTTTGAGAATCGCTATCGCTTCGCGGCAGAGGTCGTTCACGCGATCAAGGAGGCATGCGGTGAGGAATTCCCCGTATCTCTGCGCTATTCGGTCGAATCCAAGCTCAAGGGATTTTGCGAAGGCGCAGTGCCGGGAGAGGACTACGTTGAGGTCGGACGCGGAATGGAGGAATCCGAAAAAGCCGCAAAATATCTTCAGGATATGGGATACGATATGCTCAACGCCGACAACGGAACGTACGATTCTTGGTATTGGGCACATCCGCCGATGTATATGCCCCAAAACTGCAACCTCGACGACGTAGCGCACATAAAGAAATTCGTCGACATTCCCGTGGTCTGTGCGGGAAGAATGGAAGCAGATGTCGGCGCGCAAGCGGTCGCGGACGGAAGAATAGACGCAGTCGGCGTTGCCCGTCAGTTCCTTGTTGACCCCGAGTGGATAACCAAGATGATCGACGACAGACTTGACGACATCAAGCCCTGTATCTGCTGTCATAGCGGTTGCTTTAACTTCTCGTCGTCCAAGGGACACTACAATACACAGGATCTTAAGGATACCATGGGACTTGCCCGTTGCGCGCTCAACCCCGAAACGATGCAGTCGAAAAAATATTACGTAGAGAAAGCTAAGAAGCCGAAAAACGTAGCAGTCGTCGGAGGCGGTATCGGCGGTATGGAGGCGGCTATATTGCTCGCAAAACGCGGACATAAGGTAACCTTGTATGAGAAGAGTGACAAGCTCGGCGGCGTGTTTATCGCGGCGGCTGCGCCTTCGTTCAAGGAAAAGGACAAAGCGCTTATCGCTTGGTATATCCGCGAGCTTTCCAAGTATCCCATCGAAGTTAAGCTGAATACCGATGTCACCGACGTAAAATCGCTCGGTGCCGACGAGGTCATAGTCGCAACGGGAGCCAAGGCAAAGAGAATTGGCGTCAAGGGTGTAGAGACTACGATCGAAGCCATAGATTACTTGCTCGGAAATAAGCCCGTAGGCGAAAATGTCACTATAATCGGCGGCGGCTTGACAGGCTGTGAGATAGCGTACGACCTCTACCTTCAGGGTAAGAAGCCCACTATCGTAGAGATGCAGGACGACCTCATCACAACTCCGGGTATATGCCTTGCAAACACCAGCTTTTTGCGAGATTTCTTCAAAGCAAATAACGTACCCGTCCACCTCGAGACCTCGCTGTGCGAGATCGTTGACGGCGGCGTAACCGTCAAGGACAAGGACGGTAAGACCTTCAAGATCGACGCCGACTCGGTCATAATGTCGGTCGGTTATAATCCCGCCCCCGTTGCCCAGAAGAGCAAACACGTCCACGTGATAGGTGATGCCGCAAAGGTCGGTAACCTCCGCACAGTTATCTGGGGCGCTTGGGACGTCGCGATGAAAATTTAAGTTGAAGCGAGAATGCGGGGGAACTTTTTGAAAAAAGTCCCCCCGCACCCCCTCAAAAACTTCCAATAAGGATAGTACAGGCTTCACCAATTTTATGTAACTAAACGGGTAAATGACTGAAATAATTTATTTGAAAGTTTTTGAAGATTCATAAGAAACTTTTACCAAAAGTTTCTTATGCGGGTTTCAGGGCAGCGCCCTGAGACGCTAAAAACAAACAATAAACACGAAAGGAAATTCGTTATGATTTTAAATCAAGAACAGCAAGCGATACTTGAAGGCTCGAAGGGCGAGACCATGGCAAAGGTAATGAAGACCATGGTAATGTTCGGAGACGCCTTCGGCGCGGAGAAGATGGTCCCCGTAACGAGCGAATACAACCACCTCGTTACCTCGTTCGGACTGAAAATGATGACCCCCGTGTTCGACCTTATGCAGCAGCTTATAGACGCGGGCGCGATATCACAGCAGAAATTCTCGGTCGACCCGAGACCCGTGGACAAGAACGTTCCCGCCAACGTACTGCAAAAGCTTGTATTTAATAAATTTATGTACTCAAAGCAGGAGTCTTACGAGGCACAGCTAAAGGAGCTCGGACTCGTAAACGAGGATGCGTTTACCTGCGCGTGCTATCTCGACGAGGTCGGCAACAAGCCGAAAAAGGGAGAGGTTCTTTCCTGGGCGGAATCGAGCGCGGTAGTTTATGCGAACTCGGTGCTTGGCGCAAGATGCAATCGCAATTCGGGAATTATGGATATAATGGGATCGATCGTGGGCTACGTTCCTTATTTCGGACTGCTCACCGACGAGGGAAGAAAAGCGACTTGGATCGTCAAGATCGAGACCGAAAAGAAGCCCGAGGCACAGCTCCTCGGCTCTGCGATCGGAATGAAGGTAATGGAGGACGTTCCCTATATTTACGGCCTTGATAAGTGGATCGGCAACGAGCTTAACGACTCGGCTTGCGCGTATCTTAAGGACTTCGGCGCGGCGACTGCATCTAACGGCGCGGTGGGACTTTACCACGTCGACGGACTCACCCCCGAGGCAGTCGAGCAGGGAAGCGCACTTATTACCGAGAACGCGAAGGTCTACGTCATCGACGATGCCGAACTCGAAAGAGTAAAGGCAAGCTATCCGGTCATCTGGAAGAATGCCGACGCAAAGCCCAAGCTTTGCTTTATGGGCTGTCCTCACATGTCGCTCCAGCAGCTTAAGGATTGGACAGATAAGATAGAAAAAGGACTCAAGGAATCGGGTAAAAAGAAGGTACTTATTCCCACCGTGTTTACCGCATCCCAGCCCGTCCTCCGCGAATTTGATAAGACCGAATATGCGGCAAGACTTAAAGCCACGGGCGTTATCACCTCGTATATCTGCCCGCTTATGTATATGAACAATCCTCTGTGCAAATCTATGCCCGTCATAACGTCCTCGAACAAGCTTCGTACGTACACGACGGCGAGATATTATACCGATGACGAGATACTCGTCGCGCTGACAAAGGGAGGTGCAAAATAATGAGAGAATTCAAGGGTAGAGTAGTAACTCCGGGTAACGTGACCGCAGAAGCAGTCGTAACGCACGGCGGCTTCAATACACTCGCATCTCTGCAGGGCGCGTTGCAGTTTGGCGATGAGACTGCGACCTGTAAGGATCAGAACAATCCCGATCTGTACGGAAAGGCGACCGCAGGAAAGGCTCTTTGTCTGCCTATGACCATCGGCTCGACCACGGGCGGACTCGTGCTGTATTGCGCCTGCGCGATGAAGCGCCAGCCCGCGTGTATGCTCTTTTCCGAGCATATCGACTCTCTTGCCGCGGCAGGAGCAGTCCTCGCAAGCGTATGGGTTGAGGACGTGACTATGCCGGTCGTGGATTGCCTCGGTCAAGAATTTCTCGACTATGTCAAGGACGGTATGAAAATAACCGTCAAGGACGACGGCATCGTTGTTGTAGAGTAAGATATAAATACGAGGGGGAGAAAACTTCTTGAAAGAAGTTTTCTCCCCCTCACACTCCCCCGCTTTCAAGAACTTTCAAAATGGGGCGAGTTTTTGTTATTGAGATACTCGTCTCCGTCTGAACAGCGGCTGTTTTTCGTGATCAAACCCATGTATCCAATCCGAGAACAGATAATAGAACAGATAAATCACCGAGCTTATCGCCCACGTCAAAGGATACGCCCAATAAATCAGCCCAATATCGTTAAACAAATGAGTCACAAGAGCGATATAAGCGATACGCACCGCGCACCAGATAGAAAGCATTACGAACATTGGCACGAACGCCTTGCCCGCACCGCGACAGACCGCAGCGACCGCGTGAGAAAAGGCAAGCAGGAAATAGAAGAGCGCAGCGGTTCGGGCCTGCTGAACTCCGAGCCTTATAACCTCTGCGTTGTCGTCAAACATACCGACGAGCTGCGGTGCAAAGATATATATCAGAACTCCGACCAGCTCCGCAAGCACGACCGCAGTAATTATACCGAATCTCGCGCCCTTTTTTACTCTGTCGTACTGCTTTGCTCCAAGATTCTGACTGATAAACGTGGTAGTCGCCATATTGAAACTCATCATCGGCAGGAAAGCAAAGCCCTCGATCTTGGCGTGCGTTCCGTACGCCGCGGTGGCAAACTTTCCAAATCCGTTGATCTGAGTCTGCACGATAACGTTAGCAAACGCGATAACAGAATTCTGAACACCAGAGGGAAGACCGTACTGCAAAATCTCCTTGAACATATCTCCGTGTATGCGGAGCTTTTTTATTTCCACCGTAAAAATGTTGCCCTTTTTGAAAAGATAGATCATGCAAAGCACAACGCTCGCAAATTGGGAAATGACCGTAGCAAATGCCGCCGACCATACGCCCCACTCGAAAACACCGACGAAAAGCACGTCGAGAACTACGTTAAGAACCGATGAGAATATGAGATAGTAAAGCGGACGCTTGCTGTCGCCCACAGCGTTCATAATGCCACGGCAGATGTTGTACATTACAAGACCGATCGAGCCGAAGAAATACCATCTGAAATATTCGATCGCCTCGGGCAGCACGTCGGGGTCGGTCTTCATCCATACGAGAAACGTAGGAGTGAAGAGAACACCGATAATTGTCAGGAAAACACCGCTGAGCAGACCGAAAACAATGTTGGTATGTATAGCTCTTGAAACGTTGTCGCGGTTGTTTGCTCCGAAATAGCGCGATATTACGATTCCCGCACCCATAGCCGTGCCATTGAAAAAGCTGACCAAAAGAAAGATCAGAGTACCCGACGAGCTGACCGCCGCCAGAGCGTCAGTTCCGAGATAATGACCGACTATAAGCGAGTCAGCGGTGTTATATAGCTGTTGGAAAACCTGGCTTAGCATGATAGGTAAGGCAAAGGCAATGATATTTGAGTAAATGCCGCCCCTTGTCATATCCCTCGTGCCTTTTGCGCCCGAAATAGAGGAAGTAGCCATTTTTATGCCTTTCGATAAATTCAAGTTGTATTTCAAATTAACAAAATTTTATCTCACGATAACTCTGTTTTCGCTTCCCGAGAAGTTGGTTATCACGAACCTTCCCTTTAAGAGTGTAAATTTTCTTTTCCATTTCGTCAAGGGTGATTCTATCTTCTTGATAAACCTACCGAGCTCCTCGCTCATATCATCTACGTCGTCGGTTATCGGGAATATTTGAGTGTAGAAGGGAGCGCCAAAGCCGATGTCGTCGCCGTCGGCAAATCCGAGCACGAAGACGATCCTGTCAGAGATTATGTCGTTTATCGCGCTTATCGCCTGATCGACCGTTATGGGAGAAGATCCCACCACGTCAGCTATCTGACCCACGGATATCAGACAACCCTCGTCGCTCACGCTCACGGCAATGGGCATCGTTGGTTGCTTTTCGTTTGGATATATGATCTCGCAGAAATCGTTTCCGCGATTGTCCACGTCGTACATCACCTTTTTGTCAAATGCAGGAAGAGCACGACGCAAATATTCGATTTTTTCTTCAATATTCATATATCAGCCCTCCTGCGATTGCAGATATCTTTCGTAATAGAAAAGATACTGTTGAGCGATGCCCGCGTACTTTCCAAGACTTTCGGGCTCGAAATCAGAGTCAAAATATTTCGCGATCACCTTTTTGATCCAAACGTCGATCGGAAAAGCGTCAAGCTTTGCAAATCCAAACAGCAGAGCACAGCTCGCTACCTTAGGTCCTATACCCTTGACCGAGCACAGATATTTCACCGCATCGGCGGTATACATATCCTCGATCAGATCAAGGTTGATCTCCCCCGAGCAGATCTTCTCTGCCGCATCGTAAATATATTTCGCACGGAATCCGGTCTTAAGCGCGGCAAGTCCCGAAATTCCAAGACCGAGCACGCGCTCGGGCGACGGAAACGTATAAAAATTACCCTCGTTCGTCTTGTGTGCGTCAGCAATATGCGACTCCATACCCGAGATATCGACCATCTCGCCACATTCCAGGGAAATTGCCGCCACCAGCTTTTTAATTCTCGGAATATTGTTGTTTTGCGAAATTATAAAGGAGCAGATCGCCTCCCAAGCGTCCTGACGGAGAATTCTGATCCCCGAGGATCGCAAAACCGCATCAGAAAGTGCAGGATTGTCCGAAAGCGAGAGAATATTGGCATTGATCTCACCGTAATCGTGATCAAGACCTAAAAATCTTTTCCAGACAGCCTCGTATTCATCAACCGTCGCGTTGTATATGTAGATCGTGTCGCCGTCTTGCGCCACGGAAATATATTTCCCGAAAGCAACTCCCGCAAACTCGATCTCGTGGCGAGAGCAGGAGACCTCGTCAAAGCGAAAGCACTGACCGCAATCAAAGACCTTTCCCACGTCAAAAAGCTCAACGCCGCAGAGTCTCACAATATTTATTCCGTTTTCCTCAAGTGCAGAGACCGCAACCGTCGCGTTAACCATAAAAATAAACTCCGTATTAATAAAATGTACTTGAAAATAAACAAAAAATGTGTTAAAATAGACTGTATATCTATTATACCAATATCGACAAAATATTTCAATAAGATTTTGTAACTAATTTTATATATCCGTAAATTTTTGAAAGGATTTTCAAATGGAACAGATCTATACCATTCCCGTCAACGAAGCGTTTGAAGCATCAGCGGCAGACAAAAGCTGCGGCTGCCCCTTCTGCGCACTCTATAATAAGCTTGAAAACAACGAGCTTGACCTTATCCTCGGCGCGTCAATGATGGAGCCCGACGTGCGCATAAAGACCAACAAAACAGGCTTTTGCCGCACGCACTACGATATGATGTTCGTCCGCAAAAACCGTCTTGGCATGGCACTCACGCTTGAAAGCCACCTCGATCAGCTCAAAAAGGAGCTTAAAGACGGAGGCATTGGCGGCGGAATGGGAAATAAGCCGATCAAGAGGATCGCGGAGCTCGAGCAATCTTGCTACGTTTGTGAAAGAATAGCGTTCAACTTTGAGCACATGGTCGAGACCGCCGTGCTCCTCTGGAACACCGACGAAAGCTTCCCCGCAAAGCTTCAGGCGCAGCCGTACTTCTGCCTGCCCCACTATAAAATGTTCTTGCAGTACGCCCAGCACCGCCTTCCTAAAAAGAGAATGCAGGAATTCGCCAAGCAAGTAGAGGAGATAGAGGAAAGATACCTCGAGGAGCTTAAGGACGACGTCAGTTGGTTCTGCAAAAAATTCGATTACAGATACGACGAAGAGCCCTGGTATAACTCCAAGGACTCAGTCGAGCGCTCCATGAAATTTTTACGCTCGGACATACATAAGCAAGGACATGGTAAATAATAATGATAGATTTACTCGACCTGCATAAGCAGTTCATTCTGACACACTTAAAGGAAGGCGACGTCTGTGTGGATTTCACGATGGGCAACGGCCACGACACCGAATTTTTATCGAAGACCGTGGGCGAGAGTGGAAAAGTCTACGCCTTCGACATACAGCAGTCTGCAGTCGACTCCACCGCAAAGAATCTCAAGGCGGCAGGCTGCCCCGAAAACTATACGCTCATCTGCGACTCGCATCACAACGTAAAAAACTACGTCAAAGAGCCGATAAAAGCGGGTATGTTCAACCTCGGCTGGCTACCGGGCGGAGATAAGAGCATAACGACTATGCGAGAGACCACGATCCCCGCGATCGAGGCGGCAATAGAACTGCTCGACAGCGACGCTATTCTCAATATAGCAGTCTATCCGGGGCACCCCGAGGGCGATGCAGAGGGCAAGCTTATTGAGGAGCTTTTGTCCTCGATCAGTCGTTTCAAGGTCTGCGCTACAAAGGTCAAGATCGTGAATTCCGCCACCTCGCCCTATTTCTTTATGATAGAAACCAAAGCTAAAAAGGATTAAAATATGAAAACAAAAATTACGTCTGTAATTTCACTAGCCCTTGTTGCGATAATGCTTTTGTGTTCATTCACGGCGTGCGACGAGGGAGAGAATATCGACAAACCGCACGCTACAACGCAAGACTATACCTATAAGACCGACGTTGCACCGGTCGCTTCAATTTTGAATACTACCGACGATGCATATCTTGTTCTTGCGAATAAAAGCGTCGTTGTCGGACAGGACTACGTTCCGAAGAACCTCACTCTGATAAATTCAAAATACACCCGCAACGGTAAGGAGCTGTATCTGGAGGGCTATGCCGCCAAGGCGGCTGAAGCGCTTGTCAAGGAAATGGCGGCGCATGGATATATAGTTTATATCACGAGCGCATACCGAAGCTACGAATATCAGCAGACCCTATATAACACCTATTTCGAACAGGAAAAGGCAAGCCATCCGAGCTGGACAGACGAGCAGGTCAAGGCAGAGGTTCTGACCTATTCCGCGTATCCCGGTACAAGCGAGCATCAGACGGGACTTTGCGTCGACCTTATAACCGACGAGATGGAAGGACTTTGGAACTACGGTAGCGAGACTCCGAACAACCCCTACGACAAAGGCTTTGCCGAAACGAGCGCTTACACGTGGTTGCTCGAAAACGCCCATAAATTCGGATTTATCCTGCGTTATCCCGAGGATAAAACGGGCATAACGGGATATAGCTATGAATCCTGGCATTACAGATTTGTCGGCGTGTCAGCCGCAACCGAGATCTATGAGGAGGGAATCACTCTCGAAGAATACCTCGGAAAATAAAAAATATCCGTTGTGCGTGATCGCACAACGGATATTTTTTGAACTATTGATCTTCACCGTTTTGAGTGTCGTCGGAATTATCCGAAACAGCCTCGGTGTCAACCGTGGTTTCTTCAACGTTGGATTCTTGAACCTCAGGCTCCTGAACTACAAGCTCATCAGCGGAGTTGTTGCTTCTTGCCTCAACCTCAGCCGCCTTGATCTTGTTATCCTCAAGACTCTTCTGCTTCTTCGCCTCTGCGATAGCTTCGATCTCTGTCATCACGGGACATTCGCTTTCCATAACTGCCTTGAACTGATCGCCGTCCATAACCTCGTTTTTAACGAGGAACTCTGCGATGAAGTGCAGCTTGTGAATATCGTTTTTAAGAATATCCTTTGCCTTGTCGTAAGCGCCCGAGATTATGCGATGGATCTCGTCGTCGATCTTTGCGGCAATGTTTTCGGAGTAGTCCTGCGAAGCCGAGAAATCACGTCCAAGGAAGACCTCGCCCTGATCGTTTCCAAAGGTACGAGGGCCGAGAGTGTCAGACATACCGAGTCGCATTACCATTCTCTTTGCGGTCTTGGTCGCACGTTCAATGTCGTTGGAAGCACCGCCCGTAACGTCACCGTATACGATCTCCTCGGCTGCACGGCCTCCGAGAAGCATCGAAATTTCTTTTATAAGAATGCTCTTGTATTCGCTGTATTTGTCCTCGGTGGGAGGATTGAGCGTGTATCCCAAGGCTCTGCCGCTGGGAATAATGGAGATCTGCTGAACGGGGTCAAGCTCGAGATGATAAGCGATCATAGCGTGACCTGCCTCGTGATAAGCGGTCTTCTTCTTTTCATCCTCCTTCATCGCTCGTGCTTTCTTCTTGGGGCCTGCGATGATTCTGATGAACGCGTCGGAAACGTCGTCCATTCCAATAAGACTCTTTCCGCGTCTGGTTGCAAGCAGAGCCGCCTCGTTAAGCAGGTTTGCAAGATCTGCACCGGTAAATCCAACGGTCATTCTTGCGATCTCCTTGAGATCGACCGAGGGCTCAAGCGGCTTGTTGCGAACGTGGACCTTAAGAATATCAACTCTTCCGTTAATATCGGGAAGATTGACGGTTATCTGTCTGTCAAAACGACCGGGACGGAGAAGTGCGGGGTCGAGAACGTCGGGACGGTTAGTTGCGGCAATAACGATAATTCCTTCGTGAGAGCCAAATCCGTCCATCTCAACGAGAAGCTGGTTGAGGGTCTGTTCACGCTCGTCGTGACCACCACCGAGACCTGCGCCTCTGTGACGACCTACAGCGTCGATCTCGTCTATAAATACGATTGATGCGGGAGCCTTTCTCGCCGTATCAAAGAGATCACGAACACGGGAAGCACCGACACCGACGTACATTTCAACGAAATCAGAGCCCGATATCGAGAAGAAGGGAACGCCTGCCTCACCTGCAACAGCCTTTGCCAGCAGAGTCTTACCCGTACCGGGAGGGCCCATGAGAAGCACACCGTGAGGGATCTTGGCGCCAAGCTTTGCAAACTTCGCGGGATTTTTAAGGAATTCAACAATTTCGATAAGCTCTTCTTTTTCCTCGTCAGCACCCGCAACGTCTCTGAACGTCACCTTATCTTTGTCCGAGGGAGATGCCATCTTTGCGCGCGACTTGGCAAAATTGTTCATCTTGCCCGCACCGCCACCGCTGATCTGACGGGTCATAATGATATACATCACTATAAGCGAAACCACTATGAGAATGATCGGCAGATAAGAGAGCCAAGCGGAGTACTGCGCGGGAGCAACGTACTCGCCCTTGAGCGTTCCCGCCGCGATCTGATCTACGATAACGTCACCGAGATCTGCGTGGAAAATGCTGATACTTGCAAGGCGGTATTTTGCGATATATACGCCGTCAGAGTTCTTCGAGCCAAACTTCTGTCCGATCTCGGATTCCTCTGTAAAAGTCATTGTGATCACGTTGTCGGTGTCGATCTCAAAACTCGCGACCTCACCGCCCTTAAAAGCGGCGACAACGTCCGAATATTGCATTTTTTCGGCGGAGCTGCTCTGGAAAAGGAAAGCGCAGACACCGATGACAACTGCAATCAAAACAATGTAAAAGATTAGTTGTTTTGCGGTTTTTTTCATTTAGTCCTCCATATATGTTGTTGCGGAAACTGCATTGAATAAACGCGAGCGTTCATTCAATGCGGCAATCGCATTCTGCCGCCCGATAAATAAAAGCGGCGGTTGATTTCAACTTCATCATTTTATTATATGCCGAAAAAGTCAAATTCAACTGAAAAGCAAATATTTATTTGCTGAAAAATTATAACATTTCAATGTTAATTTTATGTTACGGCTTTGTGACGGTTACAGTAAGTTTGCCGCAGATTATGAATATACCTCGCGCTTAAGGATAGCAACGTAGGGAAGGTTTCTGTACTTTTCATCATAATCAAGACCGTATCCGATAACGAATTCGTCCTCAATCTCGGTTCCGCAGTAATCGGGAGTAAAGGGAACCTCGCGGCGAGAGGGTTTGTCGAGAAGAGTGCAGGTCTTAACGCTGTTAGCGTTGCGGTTTTTGAGGAGCTGGGTCAGACGGGAGAGAGTTCTTCCGCTGTCAACGATATCCTCAATGATAAGAAGATCATACTGCTCGAGATTTTCTCTTGCGAGATCAAGATGTATTTTTATTTCACCGGAGTTTTTCGTGCCTGCGCCGTAAGACGAGACCTTCATAAATTCTATCTCCAAGGGGAGATCAAGCTTTTTGATCAGATCGGAAGCGAAGATCATCGAGCCCTTGAGGATGATTATAACCACAAGAGGTTTCTTTGAGTTTTCGTAGTCCTTCATAATTTTTTGTGCCAGCTCGGTGTTGATCTTTTCTATGGTCTCCTGATCTATGAGCACTCTTTCAATGTCCTTAAGCATGGTGTGTTTCCTCCGGTTTGTGTTTTTTGTATATTGAAATTACGTATTGATGATCCGCGGCATTAGCCTTCACCCTGTCGGCAACTGCGCACAAGGGCACGTAGATAGCCACGCCTTGCTCACGAACGATCGGGAGCAGAGACCTTTCGGATGTCGGGATCTTTTTGTCACACATAATTTTTTTAACTTTTTTGTGCATTTTATTGTCAAATATCAGATCTCCCTCGCGCCTGTTTGAAACGGAGCAGAGTGAAAGATCGATATTTTTAACGTAGGCTTGCGCGTATAGCACGTAAGCTTCGCCGTCGATATAAAGCGACTTGGACGGTCGTTGACTGTCAATGAAAATCGCAAAATCAGTTCCATCGATCTGCAAGAATCCCTCTTTCAATGGGATATCGTAAGACGTAGCCTCACTCTCACGGTTGTCATCATCAAACCATAGCCTTCCGTCTTGAATCATAGCCGCAGTTTTGTTCGGCAGAGAGATCTGACCGTTCTTTTTGCCTCCGTTATCGCAGATGAAGCCTAAAATGTCCTCAACGTGCACGGATTCGAGCGAAGACGAAGACGGAAACATTCTGCCGTAAGCTGTCATAATGACTCGCTTGGCAAGAGAAGGGTGCAGAGCTGATAGCCTTTCGGCATCGATCGTTTCTTTTTCACAGGACAAAAAGCGTTCGGCCTCAAGTCTTATGAATTCGTCATCCTCGGACGCGCACCTTGATAAGCGAAGACTTGCCCTTTCGGGAGAAGAAAATAAGCTCTTTAGCTCGGGCAAAATGTTGTGACGGATGCGATTCCTTGTGCAGTCGTTTTCAAGATTTGTCGAGTCGGTAACGTATTTTATGCCGTTAACTTCGCAAAAATCAAGAATCTCAGCCTTGCTCGCCGATAGTATCGGACGAACGACAAGCCCAACCTTGTTAAAATCTCTTTTTTCGGGAATTCCGCACATTCCGGACACACCGCAGCCACGGCAAAGATTAAAAATTTGCGTTTCAAGATTGTCATCAGCGTTGTGCGCTGTTGCAAGAAGCCTGATGCCCTTTGAAAGCATTATTTCTTCAAAAAAAGTATACCTTGCGTCTCTCGCCGCTGTTTCAAGACTCTTTCCCTCGGTTTCTGCAAGAGAAGGTACGTCAATACGATGAACGAACAGCTCAACTCCGAGAGCAGAGCATAGCTCGGCGCAAAATTGCTCGTCGCGCAAAGCCTCGTTTCCGTAATACTCGGTTCTGATGCCGTGATTGACGTGAGCCGCGTAAAGAGGGAAATCATAAGCGTCGCGAAGCCTGCAAAGCAAGTGAAGCAGAGCCGAGGAATCAGCTCCTCCCGAAAGTGCGAGCAACACGGGCTCGTTTTTCGGCAGATCGGCGATCACGTGCGGATCTTTAAAAAAATCAGGTAAATTTCGGACCATTAAAAAATCTCCGATTTAAAACTATTGTGAAACTTAATTAAAAAGCGTTAGTGCGGCAGATCGCCCTCGTTGACTATCTCGCGGAACTTCGTGTAGCGTCCCGTCCAGCCAACCTTGACCGTGTCGGTAGAGCCGTGACGGTTCTTGGCGATGATGACCTCCGCAACGTTTTGCTCGGTGTCGGGAGATACGTTTTCCCCCTCGGCGATCTTGTAGTAATCGTCGCGGTAAAGGAAGATGATAACGTCAGCGTCCTGCTCGATAGATCCCGATTCACGCAGATCACTTATCATAGGCTTCTTGCTGGTACGGCTCTCCGTACCTCTGGAAAGCTGGGAGCAGCAGATAACGGGAACGTTAAGCTCCTTTGCGAGAATTTTGAGCGAACGCGAGATCTCACTGACCTCCTGCGTTCTGTTTTCTATCTTTCGGTCGGATTGCATCAGCTGCAAATAGTCGATAACGACAAGACCGAGATTGCTGACTCGGCGGAGCTTTGCCTTCATCGCAGTCACCGTGATGCCGGGCGTGTCGTCGATAAGGATGTCACAGCCCGAAAGTGAGGATGCCGCCTGCGCGATGTGATCCCATTCTTCACTCTTGAGCTCGCCTGTGCGCAGAGAATAGCTGTCGACAAGCGCCTCGCTGGAGATAACGCGGTTGACAAGCTGCTCTGCCGACATCTCGAGCGAGAAGATAGCAACCGCCTTTTTGGTCGCCTTCGCTACGTTAGTGCCGATGTTAAGACAGAACGAGGTCTTACCCATACCGGGACGCGCACCGACGATAACAAGGTCGGAGTTGCCCATGCCGGCAAGCACTCGGTCGAGCGAACGGAATCCCGTCGACGTACCCTGAGCCGCATTTGGATCGGTCACCATTTCACGCAGATGTGCGTAAACGTCGGTCAGAACCTCGCGGATATGGCGGAAGTTTTTGGTCTCTCGACCCTGCGTGATAGAATATAATCTGTTCTGTGCCGACTCAAGAATTCCCGAGACCTCGTCCTGCTCGGAGTAGGCTTGATCGGAAACCTCGTCGCACATACGGATAAGCTGGCGCAAAATACTCTTATCCTTGACTATCTTTGCATAGTCCTTGACGTTGAGCGCATTGGGAACGGTCTGCGCTATGATCTTTATGTATTCCTCACCGCCCGATTTTGAGTATATGCCTTTCTTAACGAGCTCGTCGATCAAGGTAACGATGTCGATCTGACTGTTGGTGATAAAAAGACCGTGCATCGCAAGGTATATCTGCTTGTGCTCCTCAAGATAGAAGTCGTCGGCAGAGATCATATCCGCAACGAGATTTATCGAGGAGGGATCTATAAGGATAGAACCGAGCAGAGATTGCTCCGCTATCGCAGAGAAGGGCAGTTTTCTGATGATATCTTCAGCCATTGTAATAAAAATCCTTTTGGGTTGTTATTTTGGGGATCTGAACGTTGATTTACCCTTTGGGTTAATTCTCGCAAACAGAGACCTTAAGCTTTGCGCTGACCTCGGGATATACCTTGACCTCGACCTCGTAAGTGCCGTAAGCCTTGATGTTTTCACCGAGAACGAGTTTTTTCTTGTCGATCTCGACCGCGTGCTGCTTTTTGAGCTCCTCCGCAATGTCCTTGGAGGTTACAGAGCCGTAGAGACGGCCGTCGGCGCCCGAGGTAGCGGTGATCTTAACGGTAAGAGCGCTTATTTTTTCGGCAAGAGCCTTTGCCGCAGCCTTTTCTTCCTTGAGCCTGAACTGCTTGGATTCCTCGCGGTTCTTGGCCTCACTCAACACCTTGGAGTCAGCCGCAACGGCGAGCTTCTTGGGGAAAAGGAAGTTGCGGGCGTAGCCGTCCGAAACCTCAACTATCTGATCTTTTTTACCCTGACCCTTAACGTCAGCTAAAAGTAATACCTTCATAATATGTTCTCCTGTTTCTTGTTTTGTAAAAATGATATGCCTGCATGTCGATCAGAATATAGTAAGTCAGCCGATCCTTTATTCAGCTTCCTTGCCGTCGTTGTGATCGAATTCAAAGTAATCGTCGATAGCGTCTGTAAGCATCTCGCGAACCTTTGCGAGATCCGAGTTTTTGACCTGTGCACCCGCAACGTCAAAGTGTCCGCCGCCCTTGAGCTTTTCAAGGATAAGCTGAACGTTTATAGCACCCTTTGAGCGCCCCGAGATCACCACGCCACTGCCCATACGGACCAGAGCAAACGAAGCCTCAATGTCCTTGATGCGAAGCAGCTTGTCCGCGACCTTAGAAGCAACGACTCTGTCCTCGGGGGAGGGCTCACGGTCAAGATCTATT
>CAZQLJ010000004.1:1215-21393 GCA_964594085.1 uncultured Clostridium sp. | reverse complement strand
TTACGTTCTCTGTCCTCTTTTCTTTGCAAGCACTGACTTGATTAAAGACAACAATATTTTGCCAAAAGCAACGCAAAGGCACTTTTGACAGTAGCATATCAAAAGCCTATGCTATTACCTTCCGGGAGGTAAAAAAGCCTCCCTTGTGCAAAGGGAGGTGGCACGGCAACGCCGTGACGGAGGGATTGTAAAAGTTGTTTTTTTACCTGAAACAATCCCTCAGTCGCTTCGCGACAGCTCCCTTTACACAAGGGAGCCTTGGTTGGCGCAAGTCTATTTGCTTGCAAACAGACGGAAATTGGGTTGTGGTCTTTAATTAAGGTATACGAAGCACTGCTTTTGTGGACACAAATGCCAAAAATACGGCATACCTCTTTCGAGATATACCGTATTTTTGAAAAACTGTCCTTTAGGGCACAATCCTATTGACAGACTCTTTTTGTATGTTCCCCGCCGAGCCGTGTACCCGAAGAAATGGAACCCTGTTTTCCAGGGCGGTGCTCTATGCGCAACTTTACTGCTCCCAGCGTCTCGTTGCCCGTCGGGACAAGTCAACCGTACGGACAGGAGGAGGTCTGCAAACCGTTGCCCAATTTATTTCGAGCTCCATTAATCATTTGTAGGTCTCAATCATGCGAATATCACGAACTAAGCAGGATTTTAATTATTAAAAACAGTCGCCCGTGGGCTAAAACAAGCTTTTCACCCACGGGCATTCTTAATGATTCAAAACGAATCCTTCATAAATTGCGTTTGTTTCGAATAAAAACTTATTTTCTCATTGGCCTATACCTAAAATATGATATGTTCAAAAACCTATGATTATGTTTAAATATCAAATTTCCATTGGCTTTTACCGTTAAAATTTACGTGTTTATTCTTCTTTCAAATATCTTCCGTCCACTCACGTCACGCACAAAATTTAAATTTCCATTGGCTTATACCTTTTTTAGTTATTGTTGATAACCCTTAATTTGAATTTAAATCTTATATTTCCATTGGCGTAGTTAACTTAATTAATATTCAAATTTCAAACAACTTTTTCGCAAAGATCAAGCGTCGTAATCCTCGTCAAACAAGTCATCGAAGAAATTAGCGACTTTATCAAATTCATCTTCATCGTCAACGGTGACGTAAACCTCTTCGCCTTCTTCGTCCTTTTCCAGTTTGAGCAGTACGTATTCGATTATGCCCTCGTTATTTGCTTCTGCTCCCGCGGGAGTCATAGCAAAATAGATGACACCGTCGATCTCAGCGTCTCCTATGACCTCGAAATCGATCTCCTTTCCGTCTTCGTCGGTCAAGGTTATTATGTCGATCTCTTCTTCGTTCTGCGTCTCGTTATTCTTTTCTGTAGCCATGGGACTGTACCTCTCTTTCTGCGAAACTCCAAACTCTATATAAATGCTTGTCGCACGAAGCCGTGCAACTTGCGCCGATAGCGTTTTCCTTTGCACCTATATTGTAGCATAAAAATTTCGACTTGTCAATAGTATTTTGTGCATTTTTTACACTTTTTTTTGATTTGATTTGATTTTTTTATCTAAAAGCACAATGCGACGTCATTCGCCAAAATCCAGCACTTCCGAAAGAATACTGTTGCTGACGAACGTACCCTTATCGGTAAATCTGCACCATTTTTCGCTTATCTCGACAAAATCGGGAGAATATTGCTTGATTTTATCAAAAACACGGAGAAGATCCTCGCCGAACCGCGCTTTAAAATCAAAAATATCAATTCCCTTTGAAAGTCTCATGCCGAGCATCACGTACTCGTTCATCGCCTCGAGCTTATTGATCGGCTCTACGTCTATTATCGTACGTTTTCCCTCGATATATGCATCTATATCGCGAGAATGCGCGAAACGAACGCCGTCAAAGTATGAATGTGCGGCAGAGCCAAAGCCGAGATAGTCCTCGTAAGTCCAATACTTCAGATTGTGCCGTGACTCTCCGCCCTCTTTCGAGAAATTGCTGATCTCGTATTTGTGATAGCCGTATTTCACCAAGATCTCACCCATATCGGCATACATATCACTGACCGTGTCCTCATCGGGCAGATCAAGACTGTCTCGGCGGCGGTGAAAATTGGTTCCCTCCTCTACCGTTAGCGCATAGGAAGAAATATGCTCGGGAGCAAGCATTGCAAGTCCTTCGACGGATTTTTTAAAGGTTTCTCGCGTCTGGTTCGGTATTCCGTACATCAGATCGACCGAAATATTGTCAAATCCCGCGCCTCTTGCCGCATCATAGGTCTCAAGAAAATCTCCCGACCCATGAATACGACCAAGCATACGAAGCTCGCTGTCGTGAATGCTCTGCATGCCTATACTCAGTCGTTTTACACCCAATCCTCGCAGATCGGATAACCCCTTACCGTCAATCGAACGCGGATTGCACTCGGCGGTGATCTCTGCGCTCTGCGATATGCCGAAACTCGACTCCACCGCTTCAAGAATGCGGGCAAATTGCTCCGCACTCATCAGCGTCGGTGTGCCGCCGCCAAAATACACGGTGTCTGCCTGCGGCAACTCTCCCGTTTGCTTTATCTTGTCGGCAAAATCTCTTATTTCAGAGCAGATCCGCGAAACGTACGCATCTTTTTTCGCATCATCCGCGCCCGTGACCGAGCAAAAGTCGCAATAATGGCACTTCGACAGGCAAAACGGCACGTGAATGTAGATCCCAACGTTCTTTGAGCGTCCTCGCCAATCTCTGCACGCAAAACGCTTGTCAAAAGCCATATCAGTCATCATCTCCGAGCTTGAGCACCGCCATGAACGCCTCGGGCGAGACCTGAACAGAGCCGAGCTGACGCATCTTCTTCTTACCCTCCTTCTGCTTTTCAAGCAGCTTCTTCTTTCGGGTAATATCTCCGCCGTAGCACTTTGCAAGCACGTCTTTTCTCATAGCCTTTACGGTCTCGCGGGCGATGACCTTGGCACCGATCGCCGCCTGTATCGGTATCTCAAAAAGCTGTCTCGGAATATTTTCTTTGAGCTTTTCCGCAGTCCTTCTCGCTCTCGAATATGCCTTTTCCTCGTGGACTATAAACGAAAGCGCGTCGACCTGTTCTCCGTTGAGCAAAAAGTCGAGTTTTACAAGCTTCGAGGGCTCGTAGCCCTTGAGCTCGTAGTCGAGTGACGCGTATCCGCGCGAACGGCTCTTGAGAGCGTCGAAAAAGTCGTATATGATCTCGTTAAGAGGCAAGTCGTAGTGAAGCTCGACTCTTGTGCTGTCGAGATATTTCATATCGTTAAAAATGCCTCGTCTGTCCTGACAAAGATCCATAAGTCCACCGACGAACTCGGTGGGCGTGATAATGCTCGCCTTCACAAGCGGCTCCTTTGCGACGTCTATCACATCCGCAGAGGGATAATTCGAGGGGTTGTCTATCATAACCGTCTCGCCCGTGCGGAGCTTGACCTCGTATATAACGCCGGGGGCGGTGGTGATAAGATCGAGATTGAATTCTCGCTCGAGACGCTCCTCAATGATCTCCATGTGAAGAAGCCCCAAAAATCCGCAACGGAAACCAAATCCGAGAGCCGCAGAGGTCTCGGGCTCAAATGTCAGCGCCGCGTCGTTGAGCTGGAGCTTGTCGAGCGCATCGCGAAGATCACCGTACTTCGCGCCGTCCGCGGGATATATTCCTGCAAAGACCATCGGCTGTGCCGACTTGAATCCGGGCAAAGCCTCCTTTGCGGGATCGCTTGCAAGCGTGACCGTATCACCGACTCTCGTATCGCCAACGCTCTTGATCGATGCCGTGATATATCCGACCTCGCCCGCGCAAAGCTCGTCGCATCGGCAAATCCCGAACGCTTCCATCGTTCCGACCTCAACCACGTCAAATTCCTTGCCCGTGCTCATAAGCCTTATTCTGTCGCCCGCGCGCAGCTTACCGTCGATAACTCGAACGTTTACCACGACACCAAGGTAGCTATCGTAATACGAGTCAAAAATAAGACACTTCAAGGGCGCGTTTTCGTCACCCGTGGGCGCGGGAATATCGCGCACTATCGCCTCGAGCACCTGCTCGATATTGAGTCCGGTTTTTGCCGAGACCGCAGGACAGCCCTCCGCAACTATACCGATCTGTTCCTCTATCTCGTTTCTCGCTCTGTCGATATCCGCGCTCGGCAGATCTATCTTGTTGATAACGGGAATTATCTCAAGGTCGGCGTCTACGGCAAGATACGCGTTTGCAAGTGTCTGCGCCTCGATTCCCTGAGTTGCGTCGACCACCAGAAGTGCGCCGTCGCAGGCGTTGAGCGATCTCGACACCTCGTAATTGAAGTCAACATGACCGGGGGTATCTATGAGATTGAACACGTACTGCTCTCCATCGGGCGCAACGTAGTCCAGCTTGACTGCTCTTGCTTTGATAGTAATGCCTCTCTCTTTTTCGAGATCCATATTATCAAGCACCTGCTCCTCCATCTCGCGCTTCGAGACCGCCTGCGTAGATTCGAGAATTCGGTCCGCAAGCGTGGATTTACCGTGGTCAATATGCGCGATTATAGAGAAGTTTCGTATTTTTTTCATTCTGTCTGACTGTGTCATCCGTATTTTTATCTCCATTCAAAAGTGGATATTTCTGTTCAATACTATATTTTAACACATTTTAGCGTTTTCTGCAATAGGGATTGTTGATTTTTTTATAATTCGATTTTACACTTCAAAATAACGATGTTTTTGTTGAATTTTTGATATTTTTATCATCAAGAAAGGATGCCACAAAAAGCGGCATCCTTTCTTGCTAATATTTCACTTATTCCGTTTCGCCCGTAGAAAATACCAAGCTACCATCCATATAAGCTTCTATATCCTCGTCAACCAGCACTACGACACCATTGGGCAGTATATAACTGCCGTTTTGAGTATGGGGAAGTTCGTTTATAGAGTTTCCATAGATAACACCTACAGACACTCGTCCACGGCAAAGTAAACAAATTGCATAGCCTCCCAAATTGGAGGAAGAGTCTCCTTTAATTACATGCGGCATATTTGAGGTTTCTCCACAACCACACGATCTTTGATGACGAGTTTCTGATATCCAAGTGTATGAATATGAATGGAATTCTTTCCCGCAATCTAAACATTTGTGGTTGACAATATTATGCTCTTCATAAAATGTATATTCTAAACCCTCAACATTGTTTACGCATTTATGAAGAGTATCAGAATAATATGATTTGGTATAATTTTGGGTTACGATTGAAGAAAAAGGAGCGACGTATCTACAGTATTTACATTTGTAATAATCTTGTGTTCCATAGCTCGCTACAGCCATCATATTTCCGCTTGACAAATCGTGATCATCATTACACGACCTGTATGTATTGTATGAATAGCCACTCAAGTTTTCGACCATCCTTACTCCGTTGCAAATTGAACACACTAATTTGTATGTTCCGTCACTCTGTAATCCGCAATTCAGCCATTTGTGATCAGAATCTGTATGGAACCCTCTTGTTATAGCAACGCCAGCAATATCTTTATATGTAATGTTAAGAGATCTTGCGGATAATGAACCATATCCCATAAGCAATTCTTCGTGGTGCCAGGTATCTACTAAATTGGAATTGCACAAATTGTTTTTATCCACATCTCGCAACCCAAGGATATGTCCGAACTCGTGAGCACCGTTTCGTTCCCTGATTATATTGACAACATCCTCGCTAGCAATACTATTTACGCAATAATATTTAACAAATACCGTCATTTTCCACTCAGAATAATGACTATGATCAATTGCCCCTGACTCGTCTGGATCACCAACAACACCTGCGCTACCATAATTGTTCGTGGCATCGGTGGGGTATATGGATAGATTATGATCTTCCGCAGTTCCTTCAATTATGTTAATAATCTTGTTCTTTACAACATTTCCCGAAGAATCATATGAGTAAAAATACACATTATTCCATTTTTTTCATGCTATTCGCATATGCGGTCTTGATTTCTTGTGCAACGGATTCAGATACATCAGTTGTCCATGTATATGTCCCGTCTTTTGAAGCTTCCTCAAAATAGTACTTTATAGTAGTTACTTCATGACTCAAATGGTTGCACGATAAACCCTTATTCAAAGCATACCACATTTTCATCCATGCCATCACCGTCTTCGTCAGCTGTACAATCATCATAAACCACATCCAGCATTGCCTCATGCGCAAGCACTTGAAGAACGCCGAACAAAGAACAATTTACAGCAATTATTTAAGTCATAATCACGGCAACAAATTTTTTGCTTAATTTCATTTTGTTATTCCTCCCTTATTCTATAACATTATCAACAAAGTCATCAACAGATATCAGCCCATATGTGCGCGTTGTTCCGTTTTCAACAACGATATATGGATCATTTTTCTCCAAAAAACTCATTATAACATCATAATATTCTCCAAGCTCCTCATAAAGATCCTTATCACTACTATTTCCGTTGGCATACGTTGTGTGCAAACGAATGGGAATGTAGAGCGTGCCGTCAACATCTACACACTGGAATGTGTTAAACTCGTTATAGTCTACATCTATGCAGTAATATATGTTACTCTTATCCGAAGGATTCAGATAAATAAAGATTTCTTCAAAAGCATCGGCTTCTTTTGTGTTAAAGCCGTTGGTGAAGGAGGGCACATAAATTCGAAAATGCTCTGCTTCGGGAACGCTCGCCTCGTCTGACAGAATATCCGTCACAAGCGATGCCCTGTTGATTTGGAACGCGACCGCTATCTTCTCTCCGTTATAATAGTTCTGAATATCGCTTGCATTCTCATATTTGACCCACGTTGTATATTCCGCCGAGCAACAATACCCTCTTTCCTCGTGCGTGTTGCTATGATAGTATGCACACACAAAATAATAGCTTGACGAGTCAAATGCAACGAGCAAGGGCTGAGTGCCGTGCTTAATCTCATTAATTCTCATAGCAACAGTTCTGATGGCGGGATCGGTCTCCATGTGAAATGTGTACTCCAGGAAATGCCCCAATTCATAGATTAGGTCGCTATCCTCAACAAATTCCCCTTCGTTGCTACCTTGTGTAGTTTCATATGTGTCATCATCTTTTACTGTGGTTTCTTCAACGCATTCAAAGGTAGTCTCCTCGGTATTCTCCGCAGTAGTTTCCTCATTGTTTCCCACGGTTGTCTCCCCGCCGTCGTTACTTGGAACCATGCACGCCGAAGCACACACAAGCACCAGAGAGCAAAGCAATATTAACGACACAAATTTCTTCATAAAAATACACCTCTTTCTACTAAAATAACAAATTATCCAAACAAAAAGCGCACAAATAGACTGTTTCAACAGTTCTGCCTGTGCGCTCTTACAGTACGATTTTGAGTTGACCCCTATACCGCCCGAAGCGGCATTCGAATACGCTTTGCAACAAGCAGAACTGTTCTTGCTTAACACGATTCATAATGACACCTCCGATTTTATGTGTTTATACAATAGCATTGTAACATTTTTCCTAATAATTGTCAATACGGATTGAGAACTTTTTTATTGTTCTCTCGATTACAATCCGAGCCACAATATTCGAGCCAAAGCACACGCAAAAAATCGACAAAATCCCCGCACGTTCCTCCGCGATCTACATATTATGATAGTGAGAACGACCTTCTCAATTAAAACCACATATCATCTCAAGGAGGATATTATGAATAACAATTGTCTTTGCTCTCTTTTCAACAGCGAATGGATCTGGATTCTCATCGTTGCTCTTATCGTTATCAACTGCTGCGGTTGCAACTGATAATTAGAGAATAATGAAACTCGGGTTGCGGCAATGCCGCAACCCGAATGTCATATTTATTCCAATTTCAGATAATCACTGTTCAAAAACGCGTGTGCGGTCAGCATCGAATCGGTAGGTATCAGCTTCTTCGCGCCGCATTTTGCACAACAAATGCTTACTCCCTCGTCGGAGACCTCGACCTCATATTCGGAGTCATCGCGGTCGAGCTCGCCATCGGGCAAAGGCTCTCTGCCCTCGGGGTAACACTTACAATATATCTTGCCCTCGGCGTCAAGATCGCTTACGATATAAGTTATAACGTCAAGCACCTGAGGATCGGGCAGAGTCTCCTCGTCACCGTGCAGACTCTTGAAATCGCTTATCCCGTTTTCTTCGAGAATATCAAGCAGCTCAAGCTCGGTCCTTGCAAGCTCTGCCTTGACCTTGTTTGCATCGCCCACAAATCCGATATTTATGTCGGAATATGGACAAGGCAAAAGGAATATATCCTTGGAAAAGAACATCTTGCTATTCACCGTATACGTGTGCGGCTTATTGCAGAAAATACAAGGAATAGACACTCTCATCTGTCCGTCATCTCTGCGGTAAACCACCTGCATCTCGCTCTTTCCACAGGTACACTTCAGCTTGACCATGTCCGCCGACAGAGAAAAGAGTCCGACAAGGCTGATAACTCCCGAGCCGCACTCGGGACAACGGTATGCAACCGTGGTTTGCTTCTGATCGATTACCATATAAAATCTCCAAAATTATCGATAAATTTTGCTCAAACAATTACTATCAATATAGTATGCAACAATTATATTTATTGACATAGGGCTGTCACTTTAAGCGGCAGCCCTTTTGTTTTGTCAATTAATTGTAAAATCTGATGGTGTTGATCTTCTCAAGAGCGTCGGTGTTGAAGGTCAAGGGATTTTCCTTGCACTCTGCCTCATACCAATCGTCGAACTTTTCGCTGACAACTCCCGAATATGCGGTCGCATACCAGGTCTCAACGTTGTGAGACTCAAAGAATATTACAGCGTAGTTCGTGGTCGTATCGCTAACCTTTATTTCTATGATCTCAGAGAGCTCTCCGTCAACGCGGGCACCGTCTTCGAGCCAATCGTTCATCGCATCATACGTCGTATTGAACACGCCCTCAGCCTGCTTTTCGCCAAAGTTGTACTCAAACGTGGTGACGTCAGACGACAGATCCGCCTTAATGGCTTCTGCGATCTCTACGAACTCCTCCTTGGTCATATCACCACTCTTCATAGCATCATTAAGCTTATCAACAAACATCTCAAGGGAAGCCTTATCGCTGGAGACGATATATCCAAAGTCGTGAGTATTTTCGGTGTTGAGGCTGCTGGGAGAAAGAACGTAGTAGATAGTAATATTTGTCTTCTCGTACGTACTGTTGCTGCTATCGGAAGCAGTCTCTTCTGTATCACTGTCGCTTGACGTGGTCTCCTCTGCGGTCTCGGTCTCAACAAAATAAGTGCAATCTCCTTCTGCTGCCGCACTGTTATCCTCGCCGCCAAAGAGCCAATCGCCAAGATCGCTTCCGGATTCATACTCGATAACTACCTTGTTATCCTCAACCTTTTCTTCAAGAGTAGGCTCGGAGGTCTCTTCCTTGGTCGTTCCCTCGGTGGTATCACCTTCGGTAGTAGCTTCTTCTGTAGTTTCCTCGGTAGTATCGTCTCCCGTGGTTTCTTCAGTAGTCTCGGTCTCTGCAAGCTCGGACTCGTACTCCTCGATCAGAGAGAAGAATTCCTCAATGCTGGTTGCACCGGAGATCTTAGCCGCTGCATCCTTTGCCTGAAGAACAGCTGCATCATAAAGAGCCTCGGTAGAATACTTGTTTCCTGCTACGGAAATAACGTACTTAAGAACCTCTGCAGTATAGAAGTCTTCCTTGTGATCGTCTACGTACTCGTTAACGATCTTGTTATCGGTATCCTCGTCAAGCTCAAGCTCGTACTTTTCCTGCATATATTCAGCAAAGTTGGTAGCGAGATAGATGAGCTCGTAGCACTTACGAACGTCCTTCTTTGTAACGCCCTTACCGTACCAGTCGCTGTAGCTTACGCCGTTTTCCTTAAGGCTCTTGTCAATGCTCTTGATTATGTCGTCAATAGCTGCCTGATCCTCCTTGTCAAGAGAAAGATCCTTGTCCTTAACGTTCTTTGCAGCCTCTGCAAGAGTTACGTAATAAGTAACTTCACTCTTTACTGTGCCGAGGAAGTAATCATACCAGGTTACTCCGCTGGTAGCACCGGTATAATACGCATCGGTAGCCGAAACGGTCTGAGCGCTGAGATCCTTGGTAAGATCAAGGCTGATCAAGCCGTACATCATATATGCGTAATAATTGTTGTAGAAGTTTACGATAGAGTCGTTCATAAAGAAGCTCATCATTGCACCGTCTACGTCGATAGTTGCGCCGGAGATATTCTTCGTCATACGAATGAACAATCCGGTTTCGTTCATAGCTGTAACGGCAAATACCGCAACGATAAGGACTGCAAATACTATACAAGCTATAGCAACGGCCTTATCCTTTTTGGTCTTTTGTCCGTACTTAGGATTTTTGTTGTTTCCCATTATGGTTCCACCTTTTCGTTAATTTTAATATAGCTCTGCTTGCGCATAGGCATAAACATTCCTTATTATAGTATAGTCAAGTGAAGGCGAATTGAACAGATTATGAACAAGGCGAAAACTTTTCGCATTTTTTTGCTTCAATTTTTCAAGAAATATACCTTTACTGACAATTGCCGACTTACACGTTCATTATCATAGGGATTATCATAGGCTTTCTCTTGGTCGTCGCATAGATGAACTTGGCAAGATCGTCCTTGATCCTTCCCTTTATCTGATACCAATCCGAACGCCGGCCCGTAGAAAGACAGCTATGAACGGTATCGAGCACGATCTTTCGCATCTCCTCCATCAGATCCTCTGACTCCTTAACGTACACGAATCCGCGGGAAACGATGTCGGGACCCGATAGGAGATATCCTCCGTCGGAGCTTACGGTAGCAACGACTACTATAAGTCCGTCCTGCGAGAGCAGGAGTCTGTCGCGAAGCACGATATTTCCAACGTCTCCAACGCCGTATCCGTCTACGAGCACTCTGCCCGCGTTGACCGTTCCGCTGATACGCGCGCCATTCTTGTCTATTTCGAGAACGTTTCCTATATCCGAAATGAAGATATTTCTCGGGTCAATACCCATCGATACAGCAAGGTCGCGGTTTGCCGCAAGATGCTTGTATTCACCGTGCACGGGCATAAAATATTTCGGCTTGATAAGCGCCTGCAGAAGCTTGAGCTCCTCCTGGCAAGCGTGTCCCGAAACGTGTACTTCCACGGACGCATCGTGTATGACCTCAACTCCGATCTTGCAAAGCTCGTTGATAATTCTGCCCACGAGCTTTTCATTACCGGGGATTGCGCTCGACGAGATGACTACTACGTCGTTCACGCAGAGCTGTACCTCCCTGTGTTCACCGAACGCCATTCGGTAAAGCGCACTCATTGGCTCGCCCTGGCTTCCCGTGGTCACTATGGTCAGCTGCTCGGGAGTATATTTTTTGATCTCGGAAATGTCTATAAGCACTCCCTTGGGCACGTGCATATAGCCAAGCTCTACCGCCGCACCGACTATATTGAGCATACTGCGTCCCGTCACCGCAACCTTTCTGCCGTGTCTTGCCGCGGCATCGATTATCTGCTGAACGCGGTGAACGTTAGATGAAAACGTTGCTATGACTATTCGCTCTTTCTTGTGCGTTGCGAAGATATATTCAAGCGATGAGCCGACCTTTCGCTCGGACGGAGTACTGCCGGGTCTTTCTGCGTTCGTAGACTCGCACATCAGGAGCAACACTCCCTCCTTGCCGATCTCGCCGAGCCTTGTAATATCCATTATTTCGCCGTCAATAGGAGTAAGATCAAGCTTGAAGTCTCCCGAATGAACTATCGTTCCAAGAGGAGTTCTTACAGCAAGCGCACAAGCGTCGGCTATCGAGTGGTTAACGTGTATAAACTCGACCGTCATACCTCCGAGAGCTATCGTATCTCCCGCCTTGACCTCAACGAGCTTGGGCGTTACGTCAAGAGAAAACTCCTTTAGCTTATTTCTCACTATTCCCACGGTCAGCTTCGTACCGTATATAACGGGATTGATATTTCTCAAAACGTAAGGTATCGCTCCGATGTGGTCCTCGTGTCCGTGGGTCAGAACAATACCGCGAACTCGCGACGCGTTTGCCTCAAGATATGTCACGTCGGGAATTATAAGGTCGACACCGGGGGTCTCCTCGTCGGGAAACGCAAGACCGCAATCGATTACGATTATATCGTCGCCGCATTCGATAGCGGTCATATTCTTGCCGATCTCGTTCAAGCCGCCGAGAGGAATGATGCGTACCTTTGCGTTCTCGTCAAATCTGACCGAGGGTACGGCTTTTTCTCTCTTTTGAGTATTTATGGGTTTTCTTTTGCTCTGCGCGGACTTTTCGGTGTGAGGCTGAGCCTTGCGCTTACCTGCGTTTTCCGCTTCGACCTTGGCTGTCTTCTTAGCCGCCTCGCTTTTCGAATTCTTTTTAGCCGTTTCAAGCTCCGCCAAGTCGATCTTGACCTGCTGCTCGGAGGCTTTCTGCATCGCTTTCGTGCGATGCGAATTTTTCTTTTGCATTGCGGGCAGCTTCTTTATCTGCTCATTTGTTTTTTTATTGCTCGAGCGCTCGGGCTTTTCGTTTCTGTTATTGGACTTTTTGTTATCATTGTTTTTTGCCATTAAATTACCTGCCTTTCTTACTGATTAAACATTTTAAATCGTTTTTGAGCAAGACTTCAAGGCGCGCCCTTTTCGGCGCACCTAATGCTCTATGTAGTCAGACCGCAGACTGCCGTCTTCGACCTACGGCAACGGCCTGACCTTGATCGGCGATCGCAGGAGAAATACGATGCCTGAATTATAGTTAAAGAGAAAACTCTTAACAAGATCAAAAATCACTTTGACTATTATACACCAAAAATTGCCTTTTGTCAATAGTATCCCTTCGACAAAAGGCGTCAGGATATCAAACAAGAACCTGGATCAACCCCATCAGCAGCGCGCCAAACGCCGTTCCCGAGCAAAATACCGCAAAAGCAAAAAGATATTTCTTCGCGCCTCTATCCCTTTTTCCTCTTTTTTTATCCGTATATGCATCAATGATCTTGTACGCTTCGGAGACCATATCCTCACCGTCAGCCTTGGCATTTGGTCTGATAACGAAATATGCCTCCTCAAAAAAACGGTTCTCTGCCGTTTTCACCACTATCATCTGCTTTTGCGCGCCCTTTAGCATAAATTCTCCTCCGTCACATACATTTTACCTATTTTTTACCCGTACACAACGCTTTAAATCGCAAATCGTCAAAATACCTATATTTTTCCGCTTATTCCATATTTCGACAACTCTCGCTTCCATTCGACACCAAAATTGTTAACAATACATTAAATTCCATTTTTGGTGTTGACAATCCATTTTTCGTGTGATAAAATTTAGATAAATCGACGGATACCGTCGCAAAAGGTCATAAAGTTAAGGAGGATACGTTATGAAATCAACCGGAATCGTAAGAAAGGTCGACGAGCTTGGCAGAGTCGTACTCCCCATCAGCATCAGACAGACTATGGACATAGGCGAGAAGGATTCACTTGAGATCTTCACCGACGAAAACAGAATAATCCTTCAAAAATATCAGCCCTCCTGCGTATTCTGTGCAAATGCCGATAACATAGTTTTCTTTAACGGCAAGCGCATCTGTGAGGACTGTCTCAAAAAGATAAAAGAGTCGTTTTAAGTTTAAACTCATCGATATTTTCAGAGGACGTTTTGTAAAAAAGCAGAACGTCCCCTTTTTTACATAAAAAAACAGTTTAAAAATGCAAAAATCTCTTGCCGAATTCAAGCAAATGTGATAAAATATAATAAATCCACGCACAAGGAAGGCTTTTATATGAGAATTTTTGAGCTTATTGAAAATATAAACGGCGGCGCGCTTGACCAAAAGCTCGCCACCCTCTACGGCAAAGAAAACGTCGAGTCTGCAAAGCAAAGATATACCGACGCGGTCGCAAAATTCACCGAAGCTTACGGAGACGACCGCGAGCTCTCCTTATTCAGCGTTGCGGGAAGAAGCGAGCTTTCGGGCAACCACACCGATCACAACCGCGGATGCGTTGTCGCGGCGTCTATCAGCCTTGATGTCATCGCCGTCGCTTCCCCCACGGATGACGGAATGATCACGGTCATAAGCGAGGGCTTCGGCAAGGACACCGTCAATATAAATGAATATTGCTTTCCCGTAGCAGAAAAATTCGGCACGAGTGAGTCGATAATCGCGGGAATGTGCGCAGGGCTTTCGAATAGCGGATACAAGACCGGAGGATTTGTGGCATACGTCACCTCCAACGTGCTCAAGGGCTCGGGACTTTCGTCCTCCGCCGCGTTCGAGGATATGATCGGCACGATCGAAAGCCACCTTTACAACGGCGGCAGAGTCGATAACGTCGAGATCGCCAAGCTCGCACAGTGGGCAGAAAATAAATTCTTCGGCAAGCCCTGCGGTCTTATGGATCAGGTCGCTTGTGCAGTAGGCGGAATAGTCGCAATAGATTTCAAGGACACGAAGGATCCCGTTATCACTCCCATTGATTTTGACATTACGGGCGCTGGATACAACCTTTGCATAGTCAACACGGGCGGCAACCACGCCGACCTGACCGATGACTACGCTTCTGTCCCCGCGGAAATGAAATCTGTAGCCGCATATTTCGGTAAAGAGGTGTTGCGCGAGGTCGACGAAGCCGAGGTGATCGCCAACGTCGCTACTCTTCGCGAAAAGCTCGGCGACCGAGCAATTATGCGCGCGCTTCACTTCTTCGATGAGAACAAGCGAGTAGAAAAACAAAAGTCGGCTCTCGAATCGGGAGATCTCGATGAATTCTTTGAAAACGTCAAAGCATCGGGACGCTCGTCGTTCTGCTATCTGCAAAACGTATATACCAACAAAAACGTCTCCGAGCAGGGTCTTTCTCTGGCACTCTGTCTTGCCGAGCGTACCCTCAAGGACAAAAAAGCCGCATGGCGAGTTCACGGCGGCGGATTTGCGGGCACTATTCAGGCGTTCGTCCCCTCGGAAATCGTTGCCGAGTTCAAAAACACAATGGACTCCTGCTTTGGCGAGGGCGCTTGTATAGTTCTGAACGTGCGCCCCATCGGAGCAACTAAAATACTCTAAAGATCGGAAAGCTTATGAAATACGATAAAAACAACCGCCTAAGATTGCCGCAGGAAAAGAAGACGATCTCTCCCGAGGCGAAAAAGCGCGCAGTCCTGCTTGCAGCCAACGTCATCACCTTCACGGTGATCTATTTCGTGGCGATAAATCTCAACGTGATTGTCCTACCCGCCTCGCTTCTCGGCTTTCCCGTGTATCTGGCACCCGTTATCATGATTTTGTATTGGATAGCGTTGGCGGTACTTGCGATCGTGTACATTGCGTATAACCGTGCGTTCAGCCGCAAGGGTATCACCGTCGAAATGCTTCCTGACTCGTGGACGGCAGAGAAAAAGGCAGAATATATCGAAGACGGTAAGCGCAGACTTGAAAGCTCCCAATGGATGCTCGCGGTGATCATTCCCCTGCTCGTCCCCATTATGCTCGACGCGATCTATCTATTCACCTGGCCCATAATTGCAAATCTTTTCTCTCTCAACTAAAGGAAACAACAATGCCAAACTGCAAAATATGCTCTCTCTACTCGGGCTCGAAGGGCAACTGCACCTTCATTTCCGCAGGCGGAGCAAACATACTTATAGACGCGGGAAAAAGCGCAAGAGCGCTATGCCGTGCCCTGTCGGATATCGGAGTAGACGTCAACAGCATCGACGCGATCTTCATAACCCACGAGCACAACGACCATATATCCGCCCTGCGAACTCTCTCGCATAAGCACGATATCCCCATACACATCCTTCTTCGTTCCGCCCGGGTCTTCAACGGACTTTGTGACGAAAAGCTCTGTCTGAACCTCAGACTTTATGACGGAAGCTCGTTCGAAACCACCGTCAATGGCCTGACCGTCAAGGCTTACCCGACCCCCCACGACAGCCGCGCGGCAGTCGGATACAGGATCAGCTTTGAAGAAAACGGAGAGCAGGTCTCGATAGCAGTGACCACCGACACAGGTCACGTGACCGACGTTATGCTTGAAAATCTTTCGGGCTGTTACGCAGCGGTCATCGAATCAAACCACGACCTCGAAATGCTCGAAAACGGACCCTATCCGTACGAATTGAAGCAACGCATTGCTTCAAAACACGGTCACTTGTCGAATACCGATTGCGCAACTCTTGCAAGTCAGCTCTACGAAGGCGGCACCCGACATATTATGCTCGCGCACCTGAGCGAAGAAAACAATCTTCCCGAACTTGCTTATAACGAGGTCTTTGCCGCGATTGCTGACCCGAGAGTTAACCTCAAGGTCGCCCGTCAGGACGAGTCGGTATGGCTTGTAGACGGCAACGAAATCTAATCTGCATAGGAGAACTTTTATGGCTACGATCAGATTTATAACTGTCGGAACGCTCAAGGAAGACTATCTGCGCGACGCGGTAAAGGAATACGAAAAACGTCTTTCGGGATTTTGCAAGGTCGAGCAGGTCAATCTCAAAGAAGCCAAGCTGCCAAACGATCCCTCCGACAGTGATATAAAAAAAGCACTCGCCGAGGAGGCGCGCGCCATACTTTCGGTAATGCCCGATCGGTCTTATAAGATTGCAATGTGCGTTGAGGGCAAGCAATTCTCCTCCGAGGAGCTTGCCGAAAGGATCGAACACGCCTTCGGCGTTGCAAATGAGCTTTGCTTCGTCATCGGCTCGTCGCACGGTCTGGACGACAGCGTAAAAAACGCCGCCGACCTCAAGCTCTCGGTCTCCAGAATGACCTTCCCCCACCAGCTTATGCGCGTGATCTTGCTCGAGGGCGTTTACAGATGTATGAATATCATAAAAGGCACTAAATACCATAAGTAATAGAATTAAACCCGCCGTTTTTTCATAGAATGATAGTAATATTGCCGCCAACCGCGGCAGAATGAGGTTATCGAACATGAAAAAAACGGCGGCTTTATTTTTGACGGCATTTCTGCTGATCTCACTTCTCTGCTCGTGCGCTGATGAAAAAAAAGCACCGAGCTGTCTTTCGGTGCTTGAAGCTATGACATGTGCGGAGGTAGGACTGCCCGCGGGCAGAATTTACTCTCTCTCCTCAACCGATAACGACGGATATCTTTCCGAGTCACTCATAAAAGCGCTTTACGGCAATGGCTCTCTGCCTGCGGTGTCAGAGTCTTGGATCGACTGCGCCGTCTTCGTCTCCACCCTCGGTCATCCCTGCGAATTCGCGGTGGTATATTGCACCGACAGAAACGCCGCCGAGGATACGGCAAGACTGTTCAGCTCGCGACTCAATTCGATCAAGGCGCTCAAATCCGACGAGGAATACGGCAATATGCTTGATAGCGCGCAGATCTCGATATGCGGCAACTTCGTGCTTATGATCATATCCTCCGACCCGAACAACACCCTGAAGATTGCAAAAAAGCTTATCTGAAAAAGCCCATTATCCAATAGATCACGCCCCACACCGCTCCCGCGAGCGTGCCATAAAGCAATACGGGACCCGCGACCGTAAATATCTTCGCGCCCACGCCAAGTATAAGTCCCTCCGCCTTGGAGTCGATCGCAGGCGACACGACAGAGTTTGCAAATCCGGTTATCGGCACGAGCGTGCCGCCGCCCGCCCGCTTTGCGATCTTTTCAAAAAGTCCGAGTCCGCTGAGCAGAGCCGCGATAAAAATAAGCGTCACCGAGCAAAGCGTGCCCGCATCCTCTTGCGGCATTCCCAAAACATCCTTGTAAAGAAGGATCAGCGCCTGCCCTATCGTGCATATAAAGCCGCCCACACAAAACGCCCATGCACAATCCTTGACTATAGGAGAGCTCGGAGCGTGCGCGTCGGCATATTTTTTGTAAGCCTCGTTCCCGATGTTCATTTCAACACCCCATTTCGTGAAGTTTTGATATTATTTTTTCTCAAAAAAATTTTTCTAACCTCACGTTCGCAGATATGTACAATGTAATTTTTAACAAATTTTTAGACAAAACAAGCAGGGCAAAAGCCCTGCTTGTTTATTTGTAAACATTTTGTTGTCTTATGAATCCTGTACAAGATCGCCGACTATCGGTCGGGTTTCAAGAACGTGCACTGTAATTACCTGCTCGCTCTCATTACCCGAAAGGTCAGTCGCGGTAACCGTAAGCTTATGATCTCCCGCGCAAAGTCTTCCACCCTCATCGAGCGCACCTTCCGACCACGTAAAGACCGCTTCCACGTCGTCCACGTTATCGCTTACCGATACATCAAGGACCATCTGCGCGCCTGCCATGGCATACATCTCTGCAGGCAGTTGGCTGACGGACGGCGCCTCGGTATCTCTCTCACCCACGTTAACGGTCAAGACGATTTCGTCGTAGTTGCCCGCTTCATCCGTTGCCCTTACAGTGCAGGTGTGAGTACCGCTAACAAGCTCGCCGTCAACTATAGCGCCCTCGCTCCAGATATACTCAAGCTCAATGTCCACGTCGTAATAAGCGTCGTGAGCAGAAATGTCAAGCACAAATTCTCTTCCTTCACGGGTTTCGATCACTGTTTCGCCGTTGTAGGTTATAACGGGAGGCTCGGTATCTGGATCGCGAAGCTCAACGGTAATGTGATCGATATACGCGGTGCCTGTTGCGCCTCTGAGACAGAAGTTGGTAAGATCGCAGTAACCGTCGCCGTCGAAATCGAAGGAGCTGAAATCATCCTTTTCAAGCACTACGTCTATCCACTCATTGAGAGCGGTCGGAGCCTCCAGCATATTCCAAGCGGATGAGGTATTGCCGGAAATACGAATTCCTCCTGATCCCTCGTCCTGCTTAGTACCGGTAGGACACCAGAGACGGAAGCTTATTCTTTCAATATCCATGGTGTGGATGTCGGTGAGATCAAGACCGACGCTGAGACCGCTGCCTGATGCTCCGAGAGCAAGAACCCAACCGGAATATCCTTCGGGAACACTTGCCGCTATGGCTTGTGTTTCGTCCATCATCATAAAGCTGGAATATCCGTAATACGTGCCTACAGAAGCAGTCGCGCCGTAGGGGATCTCATCCTTACCCATACCCTCTTCAAAGGTGTAGTAGGGCTTTTCAAGCTCGGGAGCAGCAGTTGTCTCCTCACCGGTGGTTTCGTCCTCAACGTCCTTCAGCTTTACCGTAATAGAGTCAATATAGGACGTATTGTTAGTTGTTCCGTCGGTTGCTCTGAAGGCAAACACGAAGGGACTGAAATATCCATCACCGTCATCTACGAATATTGACATATCCGTTACTTCAAAATCTATCCACTGTCCTTTGGCGGTAGGAGGGGTATTGACCTGCCAGTTGCCGTCCCCTATGGTTTTGATTCTAATTCCGGTTGTATCCTCATCAGCATACACTCTGAAAGTTATAGATTCAACGTCTCTTATCTTTATACCGTTGCATACCGTCTGTCTCAGATCAATGCACACACTGCTGTTTGATGATGATGCGCCACTACAAAGAGACATAACGTAGCCTTCATATCCCTCGGGTACGCCTGAGCTCGCTGCGAGCGTCGAATTCATAAGTGTTGTCTGCGTATTGCTGTATCCCGTCAGCCCTCCTGCAGCATCACAGAAGGGGATCTCCTCCTTGAGAGCGTCGGGATCTACGGTTTCGGTTTCAGTCTCGGTTTCTGCCTCTGTAGTCTCTTTCTCCTTGAATGTTACCGTAACGCTGTCAACGTAAACCGTGGTTTCAACGTTGTTCGTCATACGGAACGCCAAACCAAATATGGAAATAGTTTCTCCGTCTTCATACGCTAACGCATCTGTTAACGGCAATTCGAAATCTATCCATTGATCATAAGCGCTCGGATCTTCGGTCTTAAGCCATCCGTTGGTGCTTTTTACGGTGGCTCGAATTGAATATACGTTGCTGGGAACGCAGACTCTGAATACTACCGACTCAACCTCGGACAACTTGACCGCCTTGTTTGCCAATTTAGAGAGATCGATAGCAACGCCTACCCCCGACGTTGAATTTTTCAACTCAAGCACGTGATCACTATAGCCGGTAGGCACATTAGCCTCTGCCGCCTCTGCCGCATTCATCATGTTAACAGATGTCGCGGGGTATGCGGTAACACCGTCTACGGGATCACAATAGGGAATCTCATCCTTGCCCTTATCGGGATCATTTATATCCAGCGTGATCGAGTCGATATAT
>CAZQLJ010000004.1:0-1115 GCA_964594085.1 uncultured Clostridium sp. | reverse complement strand
ATAGGGTATCTCACTCTTTGCATCGGTTTCGGAAGCTACAGCTTCGCCTTCTGCGAAGATTATGAACGGAATAGACGTAAAAAGAAGCGCGAAAGATAAAATCAGTGCGAGTATTGCTCTGTTTTTCATATTACTGTACCTCCTCTATAAGAAGTGAACGAATCGTGGCAATTTCATTGGCAGTAATTCCTATATCCAAAAGGTAATTCTCCGTCTTTTCGGCAAAGGTTTCGCCTTCAAAGTTATTATTGATGTAGGTATAGGTTGCTTTAATACTGTCCACGGGATTTCCGTTATCAAGAGTTCCGGTTTTCGAGAAGATCGAGAGCTCGTAATCCATAATAAGATCACGCTCCTTCATACCGCAAAGAGCCTGCAGTATAAACACAAGCGTACCCGTGCGGTCACGTCCCAACGAACAGTGAATGTAAACAGGGAAGTTGTCGGGGTTTGTGAAGAGTCTTATCTCTTCTGCCATAATCTCCTTACCCGCCTCGGAATCAATACCGTTTGCTTCTCCGAGATAGTATCTGCCGCTGATCAGATAGTAATTAATATCATCACTGACAGGGGATTTCGAGATTCCGCCCGACTCGGTGCTGTTACGCAGGTCAAGGTCTGTTTTAATACCCAATTCGTAGAGGAATTGCTGCTTACCCTTTTCGGTAATATCGTTAAGCTTACCGCCACGGTAGATCATTCCCTGCTTGATTCGGTTTCCGTCTGCGGTAATATATCCACCAATATCACGGGTGTTGCTGACACCCTCAATAACCACCGTTCTGGGGCTGATAGCCGTGCTAAAGGTAAATATCTCACTACGAAGGGTCTGACCGTCGCATATTGCATCCACCTGCCAATAGTAATCATATCCAACCAAAAGGTTTTCAAGCTGCACGGTGGGCGTATTGGTAACGAAACTCTTAGCGTCGCTAAGGTCCTCGTTTAAGGATACGTACACAAGATAGTAAGTCGCTTCTTCCTTGCACTGCCACTGAAGTGTCACGGGTACAGGGTAATAACGGTCCTCGTGCACGATGGCAGGGTATGTAGCTTCGGTATTATCGAAGTTTTGCCAGAAATTGTAGATCAGATCGTTTGCAAGAACGACCTCG
>CAZQLJ010000003.1:0-21708 GCA_964594085.1 uncultured Clostridium sp. | reverse complement strand
CCAAAGCTTATCACCTTCGTTTGTGCAACTCCGCAAAGCGAGCCCTCGATGGTTTTGGTGCGCTCTACAAAGGGTGCAGCGGCAGGATCGGTAATCACGCGCACGCTATTTTTGCACGATAGCAAGGAAGACGCTATTCAAAGTAAGCTATCGGTTGACGCTGCAAAAATCTATGAAAATTGCTCGTTTTCTTGCTTCAAATGATGGGCATTCACGGAGATTTATTTTATGGAAAATATGAAACGGATCCTCAGCTACACTCGCCGAGGAATAGACGATTATAATATGATACAAGAGGGTGACAAAATTGCCGTTGGTGTCTCGGCGGGCAAGGATTCTCTTACCCTGCTTTGCGCTATGGCTTATCTGCGCCGCTTTTATCCAAAAAAATTCGAGCTTATCGCGATCACCGTGGATATGGGATTCGATGAGGGTATGGATTTCGGTCCGATACAAAAACTTTGCGAGGAGCTCGACGTACCCTATCACATTGTTCCTACACAGATATACAAGATAATTTTTGACGTCAGAAAAGAGGCAAACCCCTGCTCTCTTTGCGCTAAAATGCGCCGCGGTGCGCTTCACAATGCGGCAAAGGAGCTTGGTTGCACATCGGTAGCACTCGGGCACCATTTTGACGACGTGGTCGAGACCTTTATGCTTAATCTCTTTTTTGAGGGCAGACTTGGGTGCTTCAGCCCCGTCACCGAGCTTTCGAGAGTCGGAATAAGGCTGATACGACCTATGATCTATATGCCCGAAAAGGACGTTGCCGAGTTCGCAAGAAAAAATCAGCTTCCCGTTATCAGCTCGCCCTGCCCTGCGGATAAAAATACCGAACGCGAGGAGATGAAACAGCTTTTGCGATCACTTGAGCGCGGTAATAAGGGGCTTCGCTATCGAATATTCGGCGCTATCTGCCGCGGAGAACTTGACGGATTCCGTAAGCTTGGACGAATGGAAGGAATTAAAAAATACTCGGAGTATGAGCCGAAGGAATAAACAGTATAAAAAGGGCTTTTCTCACAGACTGTGAGAAAAGCCCTTTCGGTATATTCGATGAGACGGTTTGTTTTATTTATCAAACACCTTCAGCTCGTATATACTGAACCAGCCTTCGCCCTCTCGGTACACTCTGATATATCTCGCGGAAACATCAAGATCTTCAATAGTAACGAATAGTTCGTTTGTCGCGCCGTTATATATCGTGCTGTAATTTTGTCCATCCGTGGAATACTCTATACGGTACGGCACGTATGCCGATTCAAGATACATCATAAGCGAGCCGATATCCGTGACCTCGCCAAGATCGACCAGGAACCATGCTTCACCGACATTTATCGAGCTCCAACGGGTAGTATAGTCTCCGTCGACAGCATTTGCCGGGATATGTATCTGATTTTCACAGGCTGTTGACGTAGCAGTCTTTCCGAGGGCGAGGTTGGTCTTGATCTCATCGTTTTTACCCGGCCCGACATCATCCTCGGTAGCTTCGTATATCTCAAGCTCATAGATTGAGACAAAATTGCCGGAGGATGCGTTCAGCCTTACGTATCTCGCCTCGGTTCCATACAGATTCAAAACATTATACATCGATTCGTTCGGTGCATATATATCAACAGTCGTAAAATCCACTCCGTCATTTGACACCAAGATGGTGAAAGGGACGTAAATGGACTCCCATATTATCTTTATCTCGCCTATGGAATATGTTTGACCAAGGTCGATCTGCCAGATATGTGCGGAGCCGTTCAAGCCAACACCACTCCATCGTGTCGTATAAGAGCCGTCTACGGCAAAGCTGTCTGCATAAATCTCACTTTCGCTGTGGTTTGAATAAGTTGTTTTTCCGAGAGCAAGATTTTCCTTGCGCGTTATGGTGTCTTTAGAATATGTCTCTTTGGTTATACGTTCAAATTCAGTGTCAGGAATGCATCGGTTTTCAACATCCTGCAAGACAGTCCTTTCATCATAATCTACGGGCATCTCACCTCGAATATCGTTGACCGATGCACCTACCGAAAAGGTATACGTACCCGCATCCATAAACCAAAGGCTGTTTTCGGTATCATAGCTTTTCAGCGCATATTCGGCTACCGTAATAGTCAGCGCTTCGGATTCTCCTGCGGCAAGCAAGGAGGTCTTGCCAAAGCCTGCAAGCTCCATTGAGGCTTGCTCGAGAGTCGCTTCGGGCTTGCTAACGTACAGTTGAACTATCTCACGACCCGCAACCTTACCTGTGTTCGTGACGGTCACGGTTGCGGTAAGCGTGCCGTCCGCGTTCTTTTTGATCGAAAAATCCGAATATTCAAATGTGGTATAGGACAGTCCGTATCCGAACTCATAGGAAACGTCAACGCCGAATGTAGTATAGTAACGATACCCAACGTATATGTCTTCGTAATAATTTACGTCGAGATAGGTTCCCGGGAAGGCTTCGTATTCAGAGTTGGGAACAGAATCAAAGCTTACAGGCCAGCTTGCCGTAAGCTTAGCCGAGGGATTCACCTCACCCGTAAGAACTTTCTCTACTGCCCTACCCGTTTCCTGACCAGCATATCCGCACCAAATGATCGCGTCCGCCATATCCTTCCAGGACTCTACCTCTATGCAAGCTCCCGTATTCAGAACAACGATTACGTCCTTGCCTTGTGCGTGGAATGCGGTCGAAACGCGCTGTATCATTTGGTATTCGGTATCGTTGAGCAGATAATCTCCCTTTGTTCCGGAACGGTCGCTATGCTCCGCAGACGAGCGCGAGATAACGATAAGCGCAACCGATGCACCTGCCGCAGTTAGCGCGGCGTATTCCTCGGTCACCTCTATATTGATCGAGGAATCACTCGCAGAGTGAGGTTGGGCATCAAGGAAAGGATTTTGCGAATAGCCGTAGACGCTCAGAGAGTCACTTTGTCTGATACCCTTCATAATAGATACGCTCTTTCTTGCGGTGATCTGGCTCGAGCCTTCGCCTCCGTAAACGGTTTTCACTGCACCGTTTCCAAATACTGCGACCTCAGATCCCGATGCAAGCGGAAGCGAGGAGCTTTCATTTTTAAGCAATACGACGGTGTCAGCCGCCGCGTTTGCCGCGATTTCCTCGCTCATCGAATAATCCATTCCCTTATCCATTTCCAAGCCTAAGAACGTAGCGCTCTTCACCACAACGCTCAATACGTTATAGCAGCAGGTGTCAAGCGTTTCAAGCGTTATCGTTCCTTCCTCGTACGCAGCGAGCACCTGTGCGGGAAATTCTGTGCTTCCCGGCATAGTAACATCATTGATCGCGTTAACATTGTCGACAACTCCCGCTACCGCCCCCCAGTCCGACATTACGAATCCGTCGAAGCCGAATTCTTCGCGGAGGATATTGAATATCAGCTCCTTGTCGACCGACGTGTACTCGCCGTTCAGCTTGTTATACGAGGACATTACGGTGAAGGGCTTTGCTTCCTTAACGACGATTTCAAACGCCTTAAGATACACTTCCCTCAAGGCTCTCTCGGTAACGTTCGAGCTTCCCGTTCTTCTGAAGGTCTCCTGATTGTTAGCCGCATAATGCTTTATGCATGCACCTGCACCTGTCGACTGAATTCCGTTAACATATCCCGCCGCTATATACGCCGTAAGAATGGGGTCCTCGGAGCTATACTCAAAGTTTCTTCCGCCGAGAATATTTCTTTGAATATTCATACCCGGTGCCAGAACGATATCTATTCCAAGGGAAAGCGCATCTGATCCAATGGAAGCACCGACCCGCTCTGCCAATTCAACATCCCATGACGATGAAATATTGATAACGGAAGGATACCAAACGCTTCTTCCATAGCGAACTCCCACAGGTCCGTCGTTCAGGGTTACGGAAGGAATGCCAAGCCTGTGAATAGCGTAGGTACCGCCAGAAGCATTCTCTTTCACAAGCTCCTGGGCTCCTACGACCATATTTGCCTTCTCTTCAACGGTCATTTCGTTGACCACGCAACGAATTCCATCAGCCGTGAGCTGCACGACACCGCCATTCATTTTAAGCTCCAACGATTCGATCTTCTCGCAACCTTGCACGCTCGCGGTAACGGTTATGGAGAGTTCACCGTTCAACCTTTCCTCATTACAGGGAATTACGTATTCCGAAACTCCTTCAACCGCGGAGGCCTCTGCCTGTGAGATTAGCACGTTGCCTTCATAAAGGTCGATATGTATCAACGCATCAAGCCCTTCGTCTTTTGATTCGAAAAGCAGACTTAAAACTATATCTTTTTCTTTTACCGAAAGCCTTTGAGCCTCTATCTCGAACTTTGCCACGGACTCTGTTACAGTCTCTTCGCTCAACACTGTGGTTTCTTCCTCTGTGGTTTTCTCTGATGTCGTCCCCTCCGAAATATGAGCTGAATTGCCTCCACAGCTCGCGAGTATCACCAAAGCCAAAAGCAGTGAAAGCAGCTTAGTCAGCCTCTTGATTTTTCTCATTTCGTTGACCTCCTGATTTTATTTTGTTTATTTTGTTTTATGTTTAGGCGTTGAACGTCATAGCTCCGAACTTTTCGGGGCGGTGGAAGGTAAAGTGTTCCCTATCGACCTCGCTCCAGGACAAATAGTGCGGGGGCTCGGAGAGGTCGGCGCATTTATAGCAGTTTGCGCGGACTATCTTGCCGTCTTTGGCTTCAAAATCGGGGAAAAATCTGCGGATAAAATCAAACGGGAGTTTATAAAATATTTCCCAGCCGTCATGGTATTTGTTTATTTTGGGCTCAAGTATTGATCCGTGTCCCTCGGGAATGATAAGACGAGTCAGCGAGTCGACAGAAGTGCCGATGCCGAGAAAAATCGTGCCAAGAGAGTTGAACTCTATATTCAGATATCTGTTATCGTCTTGCATCGGGCAGATGAAGAATTCAAGGCAGCTATCCTTGCACGGTGCGGCAAGCTCGCCTCTTTCCTCGGCGCGAGTTACGGCTTCGTTGGTCGAAAGATGAACGAGGATCGCGCTATCATCCCATGAGATCTGCGCCGAGGCGGTGATATCGCTTGGTGTTTCAAGATACGGAACGTCGATATTTAAAATGGGAATATCGTTCCAATTTGTGAATTTGTTTATTTGATAGGTTTTCATAACATGTCGATTTTCTCAATTATTTGTTTATTTTTCTATTCGTTGTTTCTTGTTATGTTCGATTTTGGAATAATATGTCGAGTTTTGGCGAGCATTGTTGAGTCGGATTACGAGTCGCAATTTCGATGACTCAGCCCAACAAAGCATCCATCGCGAGCATCGTACAAAATCCTATGAGCAAAGCATAGGTTGCTCCGCGCTCATTTCCGTGGGCATGAGTTTCGGGGATCATCTCGTCGCTTACAACGTAGATCATAGTTCCGCCCGCGAAGGCAAGCGCAAACGGCAATATGACCGAAGCCACCGAAACGGCGAAATATCCGATCAAGGTACCTATAACCTCGACAAGTCCCGTCAGCATAGCGATAACCAGAGTCTTGCCCGGCTTAACGCCCGCAGCAAGCATAGGAGCTATAATTATCATTCCCTCGGGGATATTCTGCAGCGCTATACCGCCTGCGATTATAAGCGCTCTTGACGTGTCCCCTGCCCCGAAGCCTACTCCTGCCGCGATACCCTCGGGCAGATTGTGAATTGCAATAGCAACGACAAAGAGCAAAACTCTGCTCAAGTTGGCATTATGCCCGTGAGATTCGATATCTGATCCGACAATTCTATGCAAGTGAGGAACAACTCGGTCGATAACGTTCAAAAACAGCGCACCGACAAAAATGCCTGCGATCGTGACAAGCAAACCGAACTTTCCGCCGTATTCAAGCGACGGAACGATCAATCCGAACACTGCGGCGGCGAGCATTATCCCCGCGGCAAAGGATTGTATCATATCTGAAAATTTATGAGAGGCATTTTTGAACAAAAAACCTATCAGGGCGCCTATTACCGTAGCACCGCCGACGCCAAGCGCGGTGAGCAAGACAAGCTCCATAAGCGTCTCCTTTCAAACGTTGTTAATCTTTGTAGCTTAATTATAAGGCATTTTCGCGCATTAATCAAGTCAAAAACAAAAAATATTTGCAGTTTTGCTCTTTTGAATGGAAGTTTGGTTGAATATCGTGTGACGTAGAGGTAAATTGTGCGTGGTTTTCCTATAAAGCTATTGACAAATCAAGCAAATTGTGGTATACTACCACTTGTGTCTGCAGTAAAATAAAACGTAACGGATAAAGGCAGATAAAATTATAATTCGGAGTTAAAAATGTTTGGTCTTGTATTAACCGCACTCGGTCTCGGGGCGGGTCTTGCGATGGATGCGTTTTCGGTCTCGCTCGCTAACGGATTGCACGAGCCGAAAATGAAATTTCCCAGAATGCTTCTTATAGCGGGTACGTTCGCGATATTTCAGGGTGTAATGCCTATGATCGGGTGGGTATGCGTACATACCGTGCTTCAATATTTCAGCGCACTTTCAAATTTCATTCCTTGGATAGCCTTCGCGCTGCTTGGATATATCGGCGGAAAAATGATATATGACGGAGTCAAATGCGATTGCGATGAATGTGAATGTGGCGAAAAGCTGACGTTCGGGCTCCTTGTGGTTCAAGGAATCGCAACGTCAATAGATGCGCTTTCGGTTGGATTTGCCATCGCCGAAAACTCACTTTTCGAGGCACTATTAAGCGTAGTTATCATTGCCGCTATGACGCTTGCGATTTGCATGGCAGGACTTATTATCGGAAAGCTTTTCGGCTCAAAATTTGCCGGCAAGGCTTCGATATTCGGCGGCGTTATTCTCGTGGCTATCGGGCTTGAGATACTTATATCGTCTTTCTTTTGATCCACAAACAAGCCAAGGGAGACTCTTGCGAGTCACTTGGCTTGTTTTTATTTTATAAATTTTTATTGATTTTGCCTAAAATATATGGTATACTATTACTATAAGGATTTACCCGATTTTAATTAAACGGAGGAACATATGGAAATCAACGACAAGATTCAAAACATACTTTCCGCATGCGATCACACTCTGCTTTCCACTACGGCGACGTGGGCGGACATCCGCGAGATATGCAACGACGGAATGAAATACGGCACGGCTTCGGTCTGCATTCCGCCCGCATTCGTTGCGAGAGCACGCGAATATGCAGGTAAAAAGCTTACAATTTGCACCGTTATCGGATTTCCGAACGGTTATCAGACCACCGAGACTAAGGTCTTCGAGGCGCAGAACGCTATTGCCAACGGTGCTGACGAGATCGATATGGTCATCAACGTCGGCGAGCTGAAGGCGAGAAATTTCAGCTACCTTATCGATGAGATATCGCAGATCAAAAAGGCTTGCGGTGACAAAATACTTAAGGTCATTATCGAGACCTGTCTTCTTACCGACACAGAAAAAATGGAGATGTGCCGCGTGGTCAGCCTTTCGGGGGCTGACTTTATCAAGACTTCAACCGGATTTTCCACTGCGGGCGCGACCTTTGAGGACGTCAAGCTCATGCGTGACTCTTGTGATCCTTCTGTCAAGGTCAAGGCGGCAGGTGGAATCTCGAGCCTTGAGGACGCTCAAAAATTCCTTGATCTCGGCGCGGACAGACTCGGAACAAGCCGCGTGGTAAAGATCGTAAAAAATGAGAAAGGCAGCGGTTATTGATATGTACAATAAGCTTTTGAATTGTGTAAAAAGCATCAGAGAAAAGACCGATTTCGTGCCTGAGATAGGTCTTATTCTTGGATCGGGCCTCGGAGACTACGCAAAGAACATCGAAGTGGTCGCAAGGGTCGAATATTCGGATATCGAGGGCTTTCCCGTGTCGACCGTGCCCGGTCACTGCGGCCGATTTGTTTTCGGATACGTTGGCGGCAAAAAGGTCGTCGCGATGCAGGGTCGAGTTCATTATTACGAGGGTTATCCCATCGGTGAAGTAGTGCTTCCAACTCGCATTATGGGTCTGCTTGGCATTAAAAAGTTAATTCTTACCAACGCTGCAGGTGGAGTCAATTTCGACTTTAAGCCCGGTGACTTTATGATGATCACCGACCATATAACCAGCTTTGTGCCCAGTCCTCTAATTGGAAAGAACATTGAGGAGTTGGGAGTCAGATTCCCCGATATGAGCGAGGTCTACAGCAAGTCCTTGCGTGCGATAATCGAGCAGGCTGCGGCTGAGCACGGTATTGAGCTCAAAAAAGGCGTATACGTTCAGCTCACCGGCCCCAACTACGAAACTCCTGCGGAGATCCGTATGTGCAGACTGCTTGGAGCAGACGCGGTAGGTATGAGCACGGCTTGTGAGGCCATGGCGGCAAGACACATGGGCATCGAGGTCTGCGGAATCTCCTGCATAACCAATATGGCGGCAGGAATGACCAAGGAAAAGCTTTCGCACAAAGAGGTTCAGGAAACTGCCGACCGTGTTGCAAAGCAATTCGAGCTGCTCGTTTCGTCGGTCATTGAAAAAATGTAATTTAAGGATACGAATATGAAAAAAAGAGCTTTTATTATAGTTCTGGATAGCTTTGGTATCGGAGAACTGCCCGATGCGGCGGATTTCGGTGACGAGGGCAGCCACACTCTGCGCGCAGTTGCGCATCTTCCCGAGTTCAACTGCCCAAATCTTGCAAAAATGGGGCTTTTCAATATTGAGGGCGCGTCTGTTTGCGGTCATCTGCCCGAGGAAAAGCCGACTGCTGCATACGGACGAATGGCCGAGCTTTCGAGGGGCAAGGACACGACCACGGGTCACTGGGAGATAGCGGGCATTGTTTCAGAACGTGCTCTGCCGACCTATCCCGACGGATTTCCCGATGAAATCATATCCGAGTTTGAGCGCAGGACGGGTAAAAAGGTTTTGTGTAACAAGCCCTATTCGGGCACAGAGGTCATCAAGGACTACGGCGAGGAGCATCTTCGCACGGGCGACCTGATCGTTTACACCTCTGCCGATTCGGTGCTTCAGATAGCGGCGCACGAAAAGATAGTGCCGCTTCCCGAGCTTTACAGATACTGCGAGATCGCGCGCGAGATCATGCAGGGCGAGCACGGTGTTGGAAGAATTATCGCGCGTCCGTTTGGCGACGAATATCCGTTCAAGCGTCTGCCAGGTCGTCACGACTATTCTTTGTTGCCGCCCGAGCCCACGATGCTTGACAGACTCAAAAATGACGGGTTTAACGTTATTTCCGTGGGCAAGATCAACGATATCTTCGCAGGTCAAGGAATTACGGAGAGTCATCCGACCAAGAGCAACTCCGAGGGAATGGACGTTACAATTTCCTTGCAGGACAAGAATTTTGATGGCTTGTGCTTCGTAAATCTCGTGGATTTCGATATGGTCTACGGTCATAGAAACGATGCGGTAGGTTACGCGAAGGCGCTTGCCGAATTCGATCTGCGGCTCGGCGAATTTTTGCCGAGAATGAAGGACAGTGATCTGCTTATCATCACCGCGGACCACGGCTGCGATCCCGCAACGCCGTCCACCGACCACTCGCGCGAATACGTGCCGTTGCTCATATACGGCAAGGGTGTTGAGCCCGAAAGCTTAGGCACAAAGCAAGGATTTTTCTTTGTTAGCGAGGTTGTGGAGGAGTTTTTGGCAAAGTAACAAAATAACGGCAAAGACTAACACCGCCCGAGGAGTTCGGGCGGTGTTTTTATTACTTGCCTGCTATAGTGTGTTACGCCTTTTAAGTATACTGTCGGCGGTAATGAGCCTTCTCCTGTAGGAGAAGGGGGACCGCGGCGGGGTTCCCTGAAACGAGCCTGCCGAGTTTTGGGGTTCTCGCGTTAGCGGTGGATGAGGAGTTGATTTGAGTTTAGGACACCTCATCCGTCAGCCTTCGGCTGCCACCTTCCCCCACTGGGGAAGGCTTTTTGCGACATCCGACAGCCCGTCATTTTCCTGACAAGCACTGCTTTTGTGGACACAAAAGCGAAGCCATGCTCGCGCGGGGAGAGGATCAGATGCTAAAATGTTTTTGGAAATCTTCTCTATCGTGTAACTTATCAAACGGACTGCGTTTTATTAATTCATAAAAATCTTCTACCTGTGTAGTTGTTCCTGTTCTGCATATATTATTTGTATTACATTCAACTTGATCAAAGAAAGGACTTGTAAAATGATAGGTGGTGTTCTCTTCAATGAATTCATCGTAAGCCGTTGCATATTCAAGTGCATTTTGTAAACAATGAATTGCTGCTTCATACTGACCATTAGTGGTGTAAATGGCGGCTCTTCTACGATAATTGTCGGAAAGAAAACAATTGTAATAAAAATAGTTTCTGTCCGGGATCAAGGCATTTAGTATCTGCTCTTGCGCTTCACACGCCAACATATCATAATTGCCTATATGATTCAGCATATCGGTTAACATACCATCGAGCATTTTTTGATAGTGTATTGTCTTTTCCTTGCCTTGTAAACAATCCAACAACACGCGATCTTTGCTTACTGATAAGTTTTCCGGATAAAGCTCTGCATATTTTTTGGCCTCATCACGGCGACCCCTAATGCACAAATACTGCACGATGCCCTGTACCGAGCTTGCCTTGATTTTATCATCCGTCGTATTTTCTATAACAGTTGCAAAATACTTGATTGCCCTTTCCTGTTCCGCAATATATTCATTATCATCTTTAAAATCAAAAGAACGCATTGCCTCACACCATGCAAGCCAACCAAGATATTTCATATCTCCCGGATATTCTGAAACAGCAGAACAGGCTATCTCATATCTTTTGACAAGATCGCCACTTATCCAAGTTTCACGCTCTTCTTTTTCGAGCTCTTCTCGACGCGCATCCATACCGTCGTTTGTCAATCCAAGTAATTCATCAGCTGAAACGTGAAACAATTTTGTCAAAGGACCTATCAATGACAAATCAGGGCATGATAATCCACACTCCCATTTTGAAACCGCTTGATAGGAAACACAAAGATAGTCTGCAAGCTTCTCCTGTGTCAAATCATTCTTTTTTCGCAATTCTTTAATTTTATCACCTATTGTCATTAAAATCACCTCTTGAAATATATTGAATCCGGATTCTGGTATTATTATAACACATATCAAACGCCAAGACAATAACTTGTTTTTCGAACCGTGATGCAACCTGTGGTTGAGTTAGCAAAAAAAGGAACGGCGCACCTGCTCTATCGCAGGTACGCCAAGCGAGTCTTTTTATACGTTCCAGACCTTTTCAAAGTCTTTGACCTCGCGAAGATAGCTATCCTTATCCGCGGGAAACGCAAGTCCGTGACCCGCGCCCTTGACTGTGAGCAGCTTTTTGGGGGCTGCACAGACCTCGTACATCGCTTTGCTCATTTCATACGGCACGAAGTCGTCGGTGTCGCCGTGGACGAATATCACGGGGATCCTACAGCGCTTCATCGCCTCGATCGGCGAGTTGCTTTCAAGCGAAAAGCCGCCGAAAATTCTTGCGCCGAGCTTTACGAAGGGATAAAAGAAATTGACGGGAAGCTTCATTTGCTTCATTACCTTACGGATTATTGCACGCGGAGACGAATATCCGCAGTCCGCAAGCGTGCAGACGACGTTGCTCGGGAGCTCCTCGCCCGACGCCATAAGCACGGTCGACGCGCCCATTGAGATACCTGTGAGAATGATCTTTGTATCCTTGCCGAATTTATTTATCACGAAATCCACCCAAGCAAGACAGTCGCGGCTTTCCTTGATTCCAAAGGTTATTACGTGGCCATCGCTATCCCCCGATGCGCGCTGGTCGACGATAAGCGCGTTTCTGCCAAGCGCAAAGCATCGCTCCACACCGCCGCAGAGGTCTCTTTCAGCGTTCCCTTTATATCCGTGAAAAAGTATTTCGGTGACTGCGCCCGGCTTATATTCATAATATTTACCGCGAAGGGTAAGTCCGTCGAAGGACTTTATCGAGACCGCCTCGTATGGAGTTGCGCGGATCGATCTGATCCAGTTCTCTATTACGTCGCGGTATTCCTCATATATCTCGCCCTCGGGGATCTCGATCACGTCGTCCTTCGGCGGCTTGCGCTTGGGCGAATAGAAGGTCAGTCTGAAGCACACGAAGGCGGTCAGCAAGGTTAAAAAGATCAGGGCGGCAACTGCTATGAGGGCATACATCCAGGGTTCCATTGTCAAGTCCTTTCTTGGAAAAGTAAAGCTTAATACGTTAGAACTATCTCTCCAACGATTTGATTTTAGCACATATTTATGAACTGAAATAAAACAAACACACTTTTTAAGGCAAAATAAGGCTCGCGCTATGGAAACCCTGCGCGAGCCTTATTATTTTTTATGCTTTCTCGACCGAGAGCTCTTTGGTGCGTTTATACGCAGACTCGACCGAGTCGATGACCGTGGCTCTGAAGCTTCCCTGTTCAAGTGCCGCAACTCCCGCTATAGTCGAGCCGCCAGGACTGCAGACCGCGTCCTTAAGCTCGCCCGGGTGCTTGCCGCTTTCGATGCAGAGCTTTGCAGCGCCCGCGAGAGTTTCTGCCGCCAAGAGCTGTGCCGTTTCGCGAGGCAGACCGCATTTTACTCCTCCATCGGCGAGTGCTTCGATGAACATATACACGAATGCGGGGCCGCATCCCGACACGGCGGTTGCCGCGTCTATCAATTTTTCTTGCATTTTGTGTAGGCTTCCTGATTTTGAAAGCGCGTCGCAAAGTGTTTTTTCGTCTTCTGCGGTCGAGTTGTCGCCGAGGCAATACAGTATCACTCCCTCACCTATCGAAACGGGGGTGTTGGGCATTATTCTTATTATTTTATGTTCGCCGAAAAGCTCGGAAAGTCGCGAGCAGGTCACTCCTGCCGCCATGCTGACAAGGCAGACCTGCTCTGCTCTCTTTGAGATCAGAGCTTTAATGTTTTGTGCCACTTGCGGCAACATCTGCGGCTTTACGCCCAAAAATATGACGTCGCAGTCGTGTACTATTTCTTAGGTGGTTGTGGCTATTTCGCCGATTTTCGTCGCCAGTGCTTCGGCTTTTTCCTTGTGGGCACAAGAGACAAAAACGGTATTATCCGTCCTTGCGACAGCGGTGGCAAGCGCACCGCCCATATTCCCTGCACCTATAAATCCTATTTTTTTCATTGCTTTTTCTCCATTTTGATCATCTTGTTTGGCCGTCGCCCGTGATGATATATTTGTACGTGGTGAGCTCGGGGAGTCCCATCGGGCCTCGCGCGTGGAGCTTTTGAGTCGAAATGCCCATTTCACAACCAAAGCCAAACTCGCCGCCGTCGGTAAATCTCGTCGACGCGTTGACGTAGACCGCCGCGCTGTCGACTCGTTTTGTAAACGCGTCGCAAGCCGCCTTGTCCTCGGCAATTATCGCCTCGCTGTGATGGGTCGAATGATTTGCTATGTGCTCGATCGCCTTTTCCACGTCGTCCACTACACCAACGGCAAGAATATAGTCAAGGAATTCGGTATCGAAGTCGGTTTCTTTCGCAGGGATACCGTCGATGATTGCTTGTGATTTTGTGTCAAGGCGAAGCTCGACATCTTGGAGTCTTTCGCGCAAAAGCGGCAAAAATTGCTCTGCTATCGCGCTGTCGACGAGGCAGACCTCGGCGGCATTACAAACCGATGGGCGACTCGTTTTTGCATTTTCGATTATATTGAGGGCTTTTTCAAAATCTGCCGATTTGTCAACGTATATATGGCAGATCCCTGCGCCCGTTTGGATACAAGGCACGGTTGCGTTCTCCACGCAGGCTTTGATAAGTCCTGCGCTTCCGCGAGGGATCAGCATATCGACATATCCGTTGGCGCGCATAAGCTCGATCGCGCTCTGTCGGGTCGTATCCTCAACGAGCGTGACCGCATCCTCGGGCAAGCCCGATTCCACAAGTCCAAGTCTTATCACACGGACTATCTCACTTGAGGTCAAATAGGCCTCCTTGCCGCCGCGTAGTATGCAGACGTTCCCGCTTTTGAGTGCTAACGCCGCGGCATCCGAGGTCACGTTTGGGCGACTTTCATAAATTATCGCGACAACGCCGATGCCGACGCTGACCTTTTTGATTAAAAGTCCATTTGGGCGGTTGATCTCGCTTATAGTTTTGCCGAGAGGCGACGGCAATGCCGCCACGTCTCTTATTCCTTTTGCCATTGACTCTATTCTCTGCTCGTCAAGCTTAAGGCGGTCCTTCATAACCTCTGAAATGCCCTCGGCTCGCTCAAGATCCTTAAGATTTGCCGCTAATATCGCATCAACCGCTTCGCGTGTACAAAGAAGATCAGCTATTTTTAAAAGCGCTTTATTAATTTTTCCTTCGTCGGCTAACGTCAGTTTGGGCACTGCCGATCTTGCCGATTCGAGTATTTCCCTTGTGCTTCTCATTTATCTACCTTCTTTGCGTAAAATCTTGTTCCTACTTGCTTGCCCTCCACTATATCATAAAGCACTTCCGGGTGCTCGCCGTTTGTAATTATCATATCGCAACCGCGCTCTGTGACTATTTTTGCGGCATGGAGCTTGGTTGCCATTCCGCCCGTGCCGAGTGACGAGCCCTTGCCGCCTCCGAGCGATATTACGTGCTCATCTATCTCATAAACACTTTCGATAAGCTTGGCTTTGTCGTCTTTTCTGGGGTCTGCGGTATAGAGCCCGTCGATGTCGGAAAGCAGAACAAGCAGATCAGCTCCTATGCTGACGGCGACTATGCCAGCGAGGGTATCATTATCTCCTATTTCGATCTCCTCGGTCGCCACGGTGTCGTTTTCATTTATTATCGGCAAGACCTGCATCTCAAGCAGACGTTTCATCGTGTTTTCAAAATTTTTGTGGCGCTTTTCGTTGCGAAGGTCCTCTGCAGTGAGCAATATCTGCGCTACCGTATGGTCATACTCCGAAAATATCTTATCGTAGGTATACATCAGCTCGCATTGTCCGACTGCCGCCGCTGCTTGCTTACCTGCCGTGTCTGACGGTCTTGAGGATAGCTTTAGTTTGCCGACACCCATACCGATAGCGCCCGACGAGACGAGAATGACCTCGTGACCCTCGTTTTTCAGATCGCTGAGCACCTTACACAAAAGTTCCATTCTTCTTATATTGAGTCTTCCGCTTGCGTGTGCAAGTGTAGACGTTCCAACCTTTACGACGAGCTTCATATATGCCTCCGTAGCGCATTTTGCTTTAGCAAGTTAAAGTTTTATTTATTATATCACAAAATGGTGGATTAGGCAAGGTTTTTTTGAAAATTCTTTTGTTAAATAAACAACGTCTCCACGGAACGTGTGCCGTGGAGACGTTGTTTTAGTAAATTGCTTGCTTTTTGCTTTTTGCTTTGTGTTTTTCTTCGATACGGCGCAAACAGCTGTACACCGAAAAGAAGGTACTCTTTTCAGGTTTATTCAATGGTAAACGTGAATTGGCTCTGCGCGCTACCGTATCTGTTGTTGAATACCGAATAATAACGAACCGTTACCGTGTTGCCGTCCTCGGAGAAATACAGCATAGCTATCATACTTGTACAATAAGGCATATTAGCATCCATACTCTGCGGATTTATCAAAAGCTGGGTCACAACATTTCCGTTGTCGCCCTCAGTCCTTGTGCAAACGATATGATCCCAAGGATCGTGTCCCGACATTACGAGAATAATGTTTTCGTACTTGGAGATCAGCTTATCCCACATATCGTCGCCGTCGTTAACGCCGCCCTGCGATCTCGACGCAGGATATGCATCGTCCTTATCCATAGTAGTGCCGTCTCTGTAAAGATATGCGTGGGTAGTAATAATTACTCTATGATCGCTATGGGCTTCGATCAATTCACCCGCCCACTCGAGCGCTTCGTCCGAGGGCCCGTAATCCAAGCAGATGAGCAGATATTTAGTGTTTGCGACTGTAAATGCCTTATAAGTATTGGCAACGTCCCAATCGTTCAGGCTTCCGTCTATTTGAGAACGGTAGGTCTCATCGTCAAACGCCTTATAGAACAATGCCTCTTGACGAAGCTCATCGGGATAGGTCGTGATATCATTTTCGTCCGTCACCTTGATCTGAGGCTCGACCTTATCGTGATTGCCTCTTGCAAGTGAGAACGGAATGACTCCGTCAAGTCTGTAGAACTGACTCTTTACGTAATCCCATTCGGCTGTATAGCTCTTTTGGGTGAGGTCGCCAAGAGTCATTACGTACTCTATCTTGTGCTCCTCTTTATTTGCGATCAGCCAATCGATCATTCCCTTTATATATTCGGGCTTATTATCTAAGTGATTCGTATCTTCGTCAACGTAAATGTCGTCGTAAGGAAGATTTTCATTGGGCGTTCCGTCGGGATTTTTCCCCTTATCACTCAAATAATGATCGTTGAAGTATTCCTCGGACAGCTCCTGAATATCGCCAATAACCGCAAAAGAATAGGCGAAATTACCTACCGGGGCGACCTCACTTGCATCAAGCCAAAGAGTCTGCACGGAAAGATCGTTTTTGTTCGCAGAAAGATCCTTAAGCTCGTTTTTGGTGTTTCTGAAATTGTAGGCTACGAGGAGCGCGTCATCGGATTTGTCAAGAGTAGCGGTGGACGCTATCTCTTCATCGCTTCTGACATCCGACCAAACCGAAAGCTCCTTAAGAGTTCCCCTAAAATGCTGGCCGTTACTGCCCATCCAGTTTCCACCAACGACAAAATTTTGTGTCGTTTCAAAATCGGTAAGAGGTGGAATTTCCTCTAATCGTTGTGATTTTGTAAGTATTTCTTCTTGAGTAAGCGTTTGCTTAAGCTCGCCGTTCACGTAACAACGAACCTCTGCCTTCTCCCTATCGTGTACCAGCGTTAAACGAGTCTCACTGTAGGATCTGACGTCAACTTCCTTGAAGGTAAAGGTCAATTTTGTCTTTTTTATCTTGTAGCCATGAACCGAAGTCTCGTCTTCAACGGTATCGTTGACCCAAAAGGTGACTTTAGGATTGCCGTTTTTTGCGACCTCAACGGACATTTGAGAATTCCAGTAATCGTGATTACTGAGGATCATTCCATAGCTTTCACCCTCTTTGGCTGCATTCGCGTTCAATTCAAATACAGCCTCCACTGTTTGAGGAAGGGTTCCCATCTGCTCTGATACGACTAATCGCTCATCGTTGGAAAAGGTTTTTCCCTCATCCGTTATACAACCGTAGGTAGATGCCGTGCCGAAGGCTCTGTAGAAGGTATCTCCGGTCTCATCGGTCTCGGTGATAGTCAGCATAGAGTTTGTCTGATAGTACAATGCACCACTATGGAAATTACAAGACGAAAGCAACGTGACGTATTGTCTCTCTCCATCCTTGATATAGGAGCACATAATGTCCTTGGAATGTATTCCGAGGCTCTTGTTCTTGAGACTCAGATACCCAATATTCTTACCTGCCTTTAGCTGCTCTTTGAGCTCATCATACTCGTAAGAGCCACACAGAATGCTCAATCTATTATCAGGATGAGGATAGTCGATAAACGCCTTGTTTACCATCTCGTCCATTATTTGAGATACGTTAAACGATCTGGTATACGTAGGACAGTTCCACGTAAATTCTCTGTACTCATCGGGATAGTTGATAGCCGAGTTGTAAAGGTTTTGCATCTGCTCACAATAGGGATTAGTAAGTGTATTCCATGCATCGTAATCGCCGCCAAGGCTCGAGAAGTAAAGCTTGAAGACCTTATCGGTATCGTTTCCGAGCCACGTTATCTGCTCTTCATCGGGGATCTCCTCTTCTCTTCCTGCCGCTATAAGCTCTGATTGCTCGGTATTTCTCTGACGCATGAGATATCTGAGCTCATAGAGCTTTTCCTGACCCGAATACTCGACCATAAGGTCAACGTAATTCACGGTCGCATTATATATCTCATCGTGTCCCGTAATGATAACTCCCGACTGCGAGCCGTTATTACCGTTACAGCCCTTGTAGTCGATAGCGTCAAGATTAGAGCTTGTAAAGAAGACCGCATTTTCGTGGGCAACACCGTCTCTGTCAAGATAATGTGACGTTGTCAAGGTCTTGAGGTGCATCATATCGGTTCCGCCCTTGTCCTCAAGCGCCCACTCGACCTTTTTGAAGGTCATAAAATCGGAGACCTTCTTTCCCTCTGCGTACTTTTCGTAGCAGTCCTGCTTGAGACCGTCTTTAAAATATTTTTCATAGGATGCTTCCGCAACCTTTTTTAACGCCCCCTCGCTGTTATACTGCTTTACCGCATAGGAATTCAACTGACCTACTACAGTCACGTCGATTCCCATCTTTGCCGCCTCAACGAGCATGTAGACTATGCGTACAAATCCGTTTTCGTCGTAGTCGTTGCCATCTCCGTAAAGTGATCTCATATATCCGTAGTAGCGGCTTTCGGGAAGCACGCATACCGCCGCGGTAGGAGATATACGGTAAGACGAGAAGCATATCCTTACGTCCGCTTCGGGATTTGCTATCTTATAGAGAATAGTTTGATACAAGAGAATACCCATTCCCGCGTTCGGGTCGTTGAGTGCCTCGTTTTTGACTCTGTAGTAGGCGTCTGCCATAACGGTATTGCCGTCTATATTTTCATAGACCGCTGTACCAAGACTCAAAAGATTGGTTGTGTTTTGAGTTCTCGGGAACTCTTCATACGTCTTGTTGACGTATTCTCCCTGCTCGGGATTTAAGGAGTCGAATTTCTCCTCAAAGAAGGAGGTGGAGGTGAAAGTGACGGTGGGGGTTATAAAATCGTAATAGGAATCCTCTTCCCCGTCGGGAAGACCCGTTTCGTCATCAAGCTCGGATTCATCGTCGGTTCCTTCTTCGTTCTGCTTGAACAAAAGCGCCGCACCGATGCAAACCGCGCCCAAAAGCGTTGCTATCACCAATATGATACATATCAGTTTTCTTGTCCTCATATTAGTTCTCCTTCCTAAATTATTGCTCTGTGGTGGGAGCAGTCAACTCGTTTACAGTTGACTTAGCTCCCGTCTTTATCAGAACGTCCCAGTTATCGTTTACGTCGGCTCCCGTAATACCTGCTTTATAAATATTCAGTATGTTTGCGGAATTTGCCGTTTGGATAAATCCAAGACTTCCCGTGGTAAGATCATTGTGAGTTGCTCCGGACTTGTTTCCGGAAAGAGTTGCACTGTTAACGGTAAGGACAGAGTTTGCGGAGGTCAAATAGATAACCGCGCCGCTACCCTTGGTAGTGTTATCGGTTGCAACAAGACCGTTTACGGTCATTTGTCCTGCACCGCCAACGTAGATTGCACCGTTTTGACCGTCGTTGTTCTTCACGGTAACGTTGCTAAGGATAACGTTGGTATAAACAGTAACCGTTTCTTCTCCGTTTAGTACCTTGCCCGATCCGTAGGAGGTTATTGCGCCGCCCGAATAAGCTTTGTTGTTATCGAAGACTACTCCGTCAAGCGTTGCCTGCGAGCCAGAAAATACAGCCACTCCTCCGCCGTAGGAACCGCCACTGGACCAAGTCGTATCGACCGTGCTGTCCTTGACTTCGCCGCCTACCATAGTAAGCGTTGAAGGGATGCGGTATGTCGTTCCATCAACATCATAATCTAATGCTGTTGATATAATAGAGCCACCCTTGCTTTCTGCAATATTTGAATCAAAGCTACAGTAATAGATCTCCGCATTAGATCCGATGTTTGCCAGTGCTCCGCCATTGACTGATGCGATATTCGAGGTAAACGTCGAGCCGTAAAGCTTTACTGTTCCTGCTGTCGCATCGCTTGCCGTTATCTCAACGCAGATTGCTCCGCCGTTGGTCGCGGTATTGGAGGTAAAGGAAGAACCGTTCTCTGCACCTGTGAGATTTTCACTCTCAAGGATTGCTTCACCGTCGGTATAGGTTCCCTTTTCAACGTATACTGCGCCGCCTGTTGTTGCAGTATTGCCGCTAAAGGTACAACCCTTTGTGGAGGTTGCTCCGCCGGCAACGTAGATAGCTCCGCCAAGATCGGCATCGTTTCCGTTAAACGTAGCGTTACTGATCGTGTTAGTAGTATTTGTGTAGATCGCTCCGCCGTTGGTCGTTGCGGTATTATTATTGAAATTGGTACCGTAAAGGTGACATTCGCCGAGAATGTAGATCGCGCCGCCTGCGGTCTTGGATGTGTTTCCTGTAAACGTAGACCCGTAGTTACCATCCGCGCTTCCGTCGGTATAGGTAGCAGAGCCTGTTCCGTAGATCGCACCACCGTATTTGCCGCTATTACCTGTGAATGTACAAGACAAAGTGGCAACAAGCTCGGAATTGTGCATATAGATCGCGCCGCCTCTATAGGTTTGATCGACATTATTATTGAATATGCATTCTTCAAATACAGATGCCTTCGCAGCAGTTAACACAACTGCGCCGCCCGCCTTGTAAGCATCGTTATATTCAAAGGTTACTTTCTTTGCACTCAACGAACCGCTTGTTATCAAGAGCGCTCCCGCACGGTTGGTTGTAGACTTATTACGGATAAACGCGGTATTCTCAATAGTGACGTTGGTTCCGGCACGAATCGCGCCGCCCTCTCCGTTTGCAGTATTCTCTACAAAGAGAGATCCGTTGTCAGTGTAGGGCTTATTTGCGTAGATCGCTCCGCCACTACTCTGGGTCGAGTTCATATATATAACCGATCCCTCGGTATTCAACGCACCATTTGCATAAATTGCTCCGCCGTTACCGGTGGTATTATGATTCATAATGGTCGCACCGATAACAGTTGCTGTTCCCGCAGACGCGCCCTCGGTCTCTGCCGCCGCGATATAGATCGCTGCACCGTTTGCCGCAAGGTTGCCATCAAATTTAGGTCCTGCATAATCGTTTGCAATACCATCCGTAAAGGTAAGCTTCTCTGCTGCAGTGTAGTTGAACACGCCGTTCTCCGCAACGTAGACAGCTCCGCCCTTGCCGTAGGTCACGGTGGTTTCGGTCGTCTCACTCGCAGTTACTGTAGTTTCACTTGTAATAGCCGCATTTTCCGTGAAGGTGCTGTCGGTGGAATTGACTGTTCCGCCCACGGTATAGATCGCACCGCCGAGAGCTGCAACATTACCCTCAAACGTCGTGTTTGCACCATTATACGATGCGCCGCCCACTACGCAGATCGCGCCGCCGTTGCCAAGATAGGTCTTTACGGTCGTGGTTGCTCCGCTTTCCTCGTCCGTGCTCTCTGTGGTCTCGGTCTTGACTGAGTTTTCCTTAAATACAGAGCCGTAGGTATTGGCAGAACCTGCAGATACGTACATTGCACCACCGTTTGTCGCTACGTTAGATGTGAACGTAGAGCCGTTATCAGCAGAATCGGAGATTCCGTCCGTGTACGTTCCCTTTGCAGCGTATACTGCGCCGCCGTTGTCGGATGCGGAGTTACTTGTAAAGATACAATCAGTGGTGGTAGCAGTTCCGCTTGTGTAGATCGCACCGCCGCAGATCGCTGAGTTTTCAGTGAAGGTACAAGCACTTGTGTCCAAGGTGCCGCGTGTGTAGATCGCACCGCCGCAGATCGCTGAGTTTTCAGTGAAGGTACAAGCACTTGTGTCCAAGGTGCCGCTTGTGAAGATTGCTCCACCGTTTTCTTTTGCTGAGTTACTTGTAAATCCACAATCAGCAATAGTAGCAGTTCCGCTTGTGTAGACAGCACCGCCCTGATTTGCGGAGTTATTGGCAAATACGGAGTCAGAAACATCTACCGTATTGTAGGAATAGATCGCTCCGCCGCTCGTTTTAGTTTCGTTG
>CAZQLJ010000002.1:0-22501 GCA_964594085.1 uncultured Clostridium sp. | reverse complement strand
TTCGCCCCTCGTTCCGAAGGGATCGGTCCTCCACCACCGTCAGGCGGTGTTCATTTGTCAGTTCCATCCGTTCTCCTCCTATGTCACATTCTACAATCTCCGGCAGCTGTGAGCTGAACCGTGGCTGATACGGCAAGCCCCCGGAGGAGTTTCCCGGCGGTGATGATGGGGACAACGCCCTCGTGGACGTTGACCGGCTCCGGCAGCTCCCGGACGATGATGGGCGTATCTCCGCCATCCGCATCGAAGATGGCGATATGGGTCACATCTCCATAGCCGGGAGCGGATGCCTCGCGAAAGAGGACGCTCAGATCGTCAAACTCCGGGACCTTCTCCCCCTCCACGCACACGCGGGTATAACCGGTGACCGCGTCAGGCTCCACATGGCCTTTTGTGAGTAATCCAACGTAATAGTTCATGGGCTTGTCCTCCTTAGCTCAAAGTGACGACCAGATCACCGGCGCGGATCAGCGGGACATAGCCCGAGGGGACCGACAGTTTGGTGCTCAGAGCGCCGTAGAAATGGGGCGTGGTTGCGGTGGCAGTGCTGAAGACACCGAAATAGGTGATATCGTCATCAATATCATCCACCGCCTCGAACATGAAGATGATGTACTTATTGGTGATCTCACCGCCGCTGACGGTCATGTCACCGAGCTTCTGCCGGGCATAGCCGGTGCTGGCGCTGGGCTCTGAGAAATTGCCGCCGATACTGGTAGGGGTGGTCGTGGACAGACCGATGTAGGAGTTAGATGAAAAACTGGATGATAATATACTGTTCGCTTGGGCCACGGTAAAGGGCATAAAATTACCTCCCCTCAATATTTCTTTTTGATATGCCTGATCCAATCGTCAAAGGTAACGCTTTCCATAAGCAATCCTTCTCCGAACATGCGGTTCTTGATGCCCATAATAATCTGCGCCTTGATCTCGGACGGAATGGAAATATACAGTTGCTCGAATTTCAAGAAATACTCTTTGAAACGCCGCTCAGTTACCGTGCGATAACCTTGATTTTCCTGATTCAGCCACTCCGCTTTGTTCATCGTGAAATAGGCATCATAAATCATCGAGACGGCGTAGAACTGGGCTTCCTGAACGCGCTCACGCCGCAGGAACTCCTCCACCAGCGCGGTATTGGAATCCAGCATATTATTGTAGGTCTTCAGGATATACTTTGGATCGTGGCGGCAAACACTTTCGTCCCGCCACTTCCACAGATAGAACGGAGTCGGACAGTATTTCAGTTCACCGGCCAGCTTCTGACACAGGCAGTTGAAATAGCTGTCCTCGTGGATCGTCAGGCTGTCATTCCAGCGGATGCCCTTCTCCAGAAGGAACTTTCTCCGATGGACTTTCCCATGGACAAACGTGCTGTCCATATCGTGATTGATGTACATAGGCTCATGGGAAAACGGATTGCGCGTCTCCTCCACAAACGCAGACACCAGACTGTCAAAGCCGCCGCCATCGATCTCCCGAAGCAGGATGTAAAGGCCGCATGCGTTATAGAACATGTCGTCTGCGTCGCAGAACATCACATAGTCCGCCGTAGCGTAGTCCAGACAGGCATTGCGCGTGGCGGAGACGCCCTTATGCTCGTTCCGGTGGTACTCAATAGGAAAAGAATACCGCCCCAGAAACTCAGGAGACAGGAGAACGTCGGTGCCATCGTTGACGATCACCGCGCCGATGTCGTTCTTCAGGTCCACGTTCTGCTGTAACTCAATGGAATCCAACAAAGGCTTGATGATATCTTCCGTCTCTTTATACTGCGGAATCAAAAACTGTAATTTCATTAAAGTTCCCCCTCAAATAGCGCCAAAATGTCATCCGTAATGGACGTGATTCGTGCCGAGTAAGTCTTCCAATAGGAGTCAGCTTTATAGGTGCTCACAAGAGATTCCGGAACATAGATGGAGCCGTAATAGCCAAGGAGGCTAGTGCTCACCAACGGAGTATAACTGAATACGTTGGCAGCAAGGCTTGCTGTCAACGCCGAATAGCTCTGGAACAGCAGCACACTGAGTTTCCTGCAGTTGTAAAATGCGTATGAAGATATATAGCTGGCATAGTACCCGCTAAACAGTCTCAGATTACTGCACACGTAAAAGGCATTACTACCAATATACCTGAGGTTTGGTGCAATCACTCGCTGTAGAGAACTGCACGACATGAACATATATGTCCACGCTGGCTGTACGCTCATAAACACGTCTTGCAGCTTATAACAGTTTGCAAACGCGGAGGGGTATATGCTGCTGAAGTTCAACAGTTCCAGCCTGCTCATGGAGCAATATCTGAAACAGTAGGAATACAGAATCTTTCGTCCTGAAATCGTCAGGGTTTGCCCATTGAACGCTCCCGAAAATGCGTCACTATAAATTGCCGCATAATCACTTAATGTTATTGAAGACAAGTTGGAACAGCCGGAAAAGGCATAACTTGCTATAAGATAGCAGCTTGAAGCACTGAAAGCCGACAGTTTGGTACATCCCATGAAAGCCCCAGACCATACAGTACTGCATTTTGGTAAACTAACAGAAGTAAGTTGAGTGCACCCTGAAAAAGCTCCGCGGTTTACAATAGAGCATTCTGGAAAACTAACAGAAGTGAGTTTCGTGCAAGCTGCAAACGCATACGCACCTACTGTAGTAAAATCTCCAGCAGCACTCGTAATACTACGATAAACCATCTGCTCGAACGCTTCGTCATTAACGGCTGCTCCGCCAACGAACGTGCCTTCCACTCCGGCGACGTTTACACCCTCCGCGATATTCTCCGGCACTAGATTCGAAGGTTTTCCTATAGTCACCTTGGACATCAGCTTTCCGTCCGCTGTCGGCTCAACCACGAAATTTCCGTCCGCAAAGGTCAGCTCCCCGTCACCGTCCACCGTCACTTCCTCGGACTCTGCGGCGACCAGGCTGCCGTCCACCCCGCCGATCGTCTTGCCACTGAGAATATTCTCCGGGGCAAGGTCGGCGGGCTTTTTGATCGTGACCTTAGACATCGTCTTTCCCTCGCTGGCTTCGACGGTCATATCCCCGCCGGACAGGTCCAACTCGTAGGTGTCGCCGTCCTCTACGCTGCCCACGCTGACTTCCTCCGCGTCGCCCAGAAACTCTCCCTCAACACCTGCGATCTCTTTTCCGTACCGGATGTTCTCAGGGAGAAGATTCTCCGGCTTCTTAATCGTGGCTTCTTTCACCAGATAGCCGTCCGGTACGGAAATCTCCTGATCTCCGGCAGAGAAGTCCGGCACGATCTCCGTACCCTCCACCAGCTCGCCGTAGGTGAATGGGACCAGCACCGGGGCTTCCTCCGTGCTGTCAGGGTGGGTCAGCCACACCTTGGGCACGGCCTTGTAGGTCACGGGATTTTGGGAATAGTTCAGAATGACCGCATCATTCGGCGCGCTGGTTTCTTCTTCCGTCAAGATTTCTTCTTCATCCATTACACGATCACCAACTCTCCTGCTTCATTTTGGGTGACGCTGTGGGACTGCCTGATCCACAGACCCCCGTTTACCCATTTCGGGGGATACCAAGCCGTGCCGAGTACGGCCCGCTTTACGCCGGTCTTACATCTGCCGACCGCTTTGAAGCTGGCCGCTCGCAGCATCTCCGCCGTGCACGCGCTGGTCGTCTCCGCCGCAACGGTCGCCGCCGTGGCCAGAGGCTCCCGCTGGACGATCTCCACCTCCGCGCCGGACACCACGGGCGCAAGTATGGTAATAGGGGCAGAGCTGCCTCTGGTCAGATCAAGGGTGCCGTTGGACACGGACTCCCCGATCAGCGTCAGGGGATAACCTTCAACACCGCGCACATTGGCCGTGCCGTGGCTGTAAGCCGCGCCGCCGGCGCCGAAGTTGACCTGCAAACGCTTGATCTTCATCATCGACAGCGTGCCGGATGCTTTGACGGCATAGGACGGACGGAGCTTGATGCGGGCACATTCCCGGGCGCGCATCTTACAATAGGGGTCCGTTCTGACGGCTCCCTGGTACGAGATGGGAGCGGACTTGCCTTTCCGCAGGCGGCAGTAATCGTCAACGGTGATGAAGGAGTCTTTCGGGTACACCGGCAGCGCTTTACGGGTGTAGAACTTGATGCTGGAATCCGTATAGAGGTTCTGGGCTTTCGGCAGGATGTCCGCAAGGTCTGCTGTGTCCCGTAAAATCTCGATCAGCAGATTCAGTCGCCGCACCAGCTCCTTGAAATACTCCGGGTACACATCGTCCGCGGCGCTGTCGCCGTAGGTGCCAACGCCTTTGAAGTCCTCCCGGCCAACGTAGCCACGGAAGGAGGATCTCTTTGCCCATGCCCACGCCAGCGGGACCAGCTTCTGGACGTTGTAGCGCACGGAGTTGAACATTTCCGCGCTCAGAGCGCCGTAGGCCTCTGTGACCTGAGCCTCCGCCGCCGTGGTGTACTGGCTGTTCCAGGAATCGCCAGCGGTGGTCAATGCGTTCGACAGCTTGGACACGATGGCGTTCCAGCACTCTTTTTCAAAATCGGCCACTTCTCCGCCGGACACCAGCGCATCGTAGCTGTCGGGCCAGTCGGACCAGCTGAACAGGGCATAGCTCGTCTGGAGGGCGGGCAGGCTGTAAACCTTGCCGTTCCAGATCGCCGGGGGCGGGTCGGTGGTGAAATACTGTGCGCCAATCCAGCCGGTGCCGTCACCGGGGTCCACGTTACAGGCGTAGTCCGTGCTGAACGCAAGGCCGGAAAAGGTCCTGGTCATGCTGGTGGCGGTGGCAACAGCGGACGTGAAAACGGTCTGGTCCGCCGGGTCATCCTCCAGACGGACGATGAAGCGGATGGTGTTGCCGGCTACGATGTCTGAAACCGAGATGGTGACGGATTCATAGGTGTAACTGACTACAGAAAAACTCGCCATCCCGCTCACTCCTCTTTACGCAAATTTGGCAATGGCCGCGCCGGTGTAGATGCTCTTCATGTTCGTGCCCTCGACAACGTAGGTCGTGCCCGTTGACGTGTTGACAAATATGCCCGCATACCCGGACTTCGGGGAAAACGCGCCCGTTGCGTCCTTGGCGGCGCCATTTCCGATAAACAGGCCGTCGGTGAACTTCTTTACCAGGCCAGCCGATGCGCTGCTGCTCGTGCCGGCGCCCAGCTGGATGTATGGATAGTCCGTACTGCCGGAGGACACAAAGCCGATGCGGACTTTCTCCACATAGGAGCCGCTGGAGTTCTGCGTATACAGCACAAAGCTGTCATCGTCCACCTCGATGTACGAGGAGCCGTCCTCATTCATAAACCGACCGGAGCCGCGCATGGAGAACGTGCCGCTGTCCAGGTCCAGCACAAAGGTCTCGCCGTCGTGGGACTGTATCACACCGGTCTGTAGGCAGTCGCCGTTAATGACCGTGGTGCCGCCGGAAAGCCCCTCGAAGGTCACATAGCCGTCAAAGGCGATCTTGCCGCTGGCCAGCACCGCTTCACCGGCCTTCAATTCAAAGGTGCTGCTTGTACCGTCCCCATCGTCCGTCACGGACAGAGTGATGCTGTCTACAGACTGCTTGATTTCGGCTCTCGTCTGGGCGATTTTGCGGGCGATCTCTCGATTCGCGGAACTTTCGTATGGATACTCATGGTCGATTTCTTCCTCTGCCGGTGCCTCGATTTCTGCCGCGCACATAGCGCCAAAAACAGTTGTCGCAGATACGAGGCGGCTTGCTACACCGTCCAGAATAACGATGTCGCCCAGCTCCACAGCCGGATTCAACAAGGCGTTCTGCGCAGTGTAAGGCTGATAGATAAACCCGCCAATCTTCTCCAGCAAAGCGTCTACCATGTCCTGAGTACCCCACGGGCACGTTGCCTCCAACGCTCGGCCTGTATCGTCTCCTGCGGTATATACCGTTTCTTCATCACAAAGAAGGGTGACGCGGGAAATGGGGTCGAAAGCGGGGGAGAGTTCCAGGTTTGCCATATCGACGCCCAAATCAAGCACGTCCGCGTCCTCAGCGAGAGCCACCAGACGGAGCGCCCCAGCCTCAGTGATCGTCCAGTTACCACCATGCGCGGCCGCGATATGACTCAGCAACTCGCGGATCGTGTAGTCAGCGGGATATCCCACGGTTAAGACGGGGTCAATCGTAGATCGAGAATCCACCACTACACCAATCCGCTCGGCAATCGAAGCAACCACATCCGTCATAAATCGGGGCCACTCTTCGGTGCTTACTCCATCCACAAGATATTTTTGTTCCGTTTTCAGCATGGCATCGTAACCGTGGATCGTCAGGATTCCGGTTGAACGGTCAGTCTGGCGTGTGTCAATGTAAAACACACCCTTTTGGAGCCAGTCTGATTCAACACCCTCTGCCACGGGACGAACCCACACGCGGATTTCGGCCATGCGGGGGATATCGCCCAGCGGCAAGATTGTTAAATCAATTTCACGGGAAACACAACCGCCAATAGAAATCGTGTTCTCAGAAAAAAGCGATCCACTGACACGGAGGGAGTAGATGTTTCTTTCTCCATACTCCTCTCCGGCGATGGTGATTTTTGTTTCCCACCGATACAAGCCGCTTTTTGCTTCATCCCACCCAAGAGGTAAAGTCTGCATCACATCACCTCATTTCTCAATAAGAGGAAAAGTGATACCATCCCAGTATTCCGACCCGTCCGGTTTCTTCATCAAAAACGAAGCCGGGTTATTGTTGGAATACATTGTTTTGGTCGTTTCTGTTCCAAGCTGCGGGTCTGTGTATTCCACAGTCACCCAAACGGGCATGATCGCGGTCAATACAACGGATGCTTCTTTTGCTTTCAACGGCCTGCATGTAATGTCCAGTCTGATTTTGGTAGCTACTCTGCTTCTCATCAGCGAGCCATCCAGCGCACGCCCAGATTCACTGGAATCCACATCCGACCTTTGCCACTTAACGCCGCCATAGGCGATATAAGGGGTCATATCAATCCCATCAATTTTCAAAACCACTTATATCACCCCCTGGCTCTGGCATAATTGGACGCATACTGCGTCATCTTTCGTCCAACTTTATCGTAATCCAAATAGATATCTCCACCCTGTTCATCGACCGCCCTGACGATCTGCTGCGCCATTGCGTAAATAGCATTGACAACATTTTCGTTTGCGTTAGAAACGCCCTGCGCGATACCGGCTACGATCTGGTCGTTATTCGCAACAGCCGTCCGGCTGCCGATTCTGCCAACCAACTCGGGACCGGACTCACGAGCAATAAACATCTGGCCGTGGTCGGGGAAGCCTCCGTTTGCGTACCATTCAACATTCATTTTTGGAATTGAAGACGGCAGGCCAATGGCTTCCAGCGTTTTGGCGATCCACCCCTTGGCTTCGGTCGATGTCCAAGAGATGTGCGGCATCTTGATTTTGAACTCAGGTAAAGAAAGGTCTGACCACCATTTTTTTAAATCGTCCCAACTTTTTGATATTCCTCCAGATAAGCCGTCAATCGCACGCTGGCCAAGTTCTTTCCACTTTTCAGCCGTGAACCACGGTTCAATCACTTCGGAAAACCATGCTGGAACAGATTCCGTAAAAAAGGTTACAGCACCATTCCACATATCTTCGGCCGCTGCGCCCAATTCTTCCCAATCTTCATCCCAAGCGGTTTTTGCCTGCGAGAACTCATTCTCAATGTTTGTCCAAAGATTGTTCCACCAACCAGTCACAGAATCGTACATCCATGTAAGCGATTCATTAACAGCATTGCAAAGATTGTCCCATTCTTCCGGAATGGACTGCGCAGATGTAATAAATTCAAGCTTGATTCCTTCCCAATCTTCAGAAAACCGAATACCCAAAATGGTCATAAGGCCAGCAGCACCACCAAGGAACGCTCCTGCGATTGCACCGCCCGGGCCAAACAACGCGCCAATACTTGCACCCAAAGTCACGCCGTTTAACGCTATTGCAGCAGCGTTTTTATCGTTTAGGCCGTTTTTAATAGCGTCCCAAACCGCAGTACCCAAAGCAGGACCGCTTGCAATAATTCCTGCAATCGCGCCGCCCATAAGTCCGTTTCCAAATTTTGTTCCAATTAAGTAACCACCAGTAATCGTAAAGCCCTCGCCAACCGTCATTTCTGCAAGATTGCCCCAGTCCATTCCGTTTTCCCATGTGTCAAGGATTGCATCCCATTCAATTGCAAGGCCAGCCAAAGCTAACGTAACTCCAATTGTTAGTGCTTTATTCCCTTCAAGGCCAGAAATAGCTGTTTTCAATTTTGCGATGTCGTCAAAAATCGAACTTCCAATTTTCCATGCCAAAAATCCAGCTGCAATCGCTCCAACAGTTTTGACTAACGGTTCGATCCTCTCTTTGATCTCGTTGGCTTTTGTTTCGATTTCAGCAATAGCGGCTTTGTCCCACAAGTCAGGAATTTCTAAATCATTTGCCCAATCGGACACCCCACTTGCTGTATTTGAGGAATTGTTATCACTTAAAATATTGAGTTCGTCAATTCCCATTACTTGCCGCTTTAACGCTTTAACTGCATCCGTTGTATCATTAACTGAGTCCGCAGCGGTGTTCCAAGATTCGCCGTCCCATTCTGGCATTGTAAACCCAACAAATGTTGCAAATGCAGAGATTGCGTCAGTTAACAAGCTAACAAACGCCTGAATGTAAGGCAAAATCTGAATGATCGCCGGAAGCATGACAGAGCCAATCGCTCTCTTAAACTGCGTGATCTGCTGATTTAAAACTCGCATTGCATTGGCGGGACTTTCCAGCGTCTTGGCGAAGTCACCAACATATTCAATGCGCCGAGAGTCTTCAAGCACCTTGACACTTCGCAACAACGCTTTTTCCTGCTCCGTCATGGACGCAACGCTTTCGTTAATTCCCTTAGACAAAGCATATTCCTGAAGCGTTGCCTGACTAATAGAAAGACCTAACTCACGAATAGGCTCTAACTCTCCTGCCAAAGCAGACCGCAATTTATTAACCACCTCTTCAGGTTTCTTGTTTTTCAAAGAAGAAATGTCGTAGGCTAACTCAGTCAAACTTTCGCTCAATTCGTAAGCCTGACCAGATGCAATTCCAAAACCTTTTGCCATCAGCGCAAAGGTTCCTTGTGCATCCATCCACTGTGCAGTGTCAATGCCCATTTTTTCGTTTACCAGTTCTGCATAGGCAAAAGCTTCGTCATAATACTCGCCCATCGAGACCTGAAACAGGTTCACGCCTTCAACGTAATCGTTGATGGATGTAACGGCATCACCCAGAAATCTTACGACCTGACGAAAGCCGATTGCTCCCAAAGCAGTCTTGACAACCTGCAGAGACTTTGAGGCTGAACTGCCCGTATTTTGAACATTTTTCAGCTGTTGAACCACACCACTGAGACCCGTTGTTGCGTTTTGCGCAGACTTCTTCATTCCCGTCAACACGCTCGATAAATCCTTGATGTGCTGAACGGCTTGGGATGCCGCGGCATCGACCTCGATTTCCAGTCTATCAATTTCTGCCGTTGCCATTTACTCACCACCTTTTTGAAAAAGGGGATAATTGCAATAATACAATTACCCCCTGTTGTTCCAATTCTTTCCCGCCCGAACCATGTTGTTCATGTACAGCATGGCTTTCAAACGGTCGTTTTCCTCCTCACGGGCGATCTCCTCTTCCGTTTTCTCGCGGTTGGTAAAATCGTACGGTTTGGAGGAATATTTTACCGGATTACTCCCGCTCTTTCTGAACGCGTTTCCAATCGAAACGCTGACGGCCTCGTGGACGTACATACCTTGCAGCCAGAACCCCTCGTTCTGCCGTTCCTGGCGCAATTTGTCGGCTTCCCGATAGGCTTCCACCAACCAGACGTCGCCGTGCCAGTATTCGTCATACGACATCCCCATCGCCAGATAATACGGAAAATCCTCCGTGAAAAGCTCTGTGTTTGACCGTGGAACCGTTACAGTTCCACAGTCATTCGGGCGTTTTTTGCCGCTTCCTCATCGGTCACAACAATATGGGTCAACGCCGCCTGATTGTACAGCTGCATCAGTCTGGTCAGCAGAGCCTCGGTCATGCCGCCAAGCTCCTCCTCCAGAATCTTGTCCGTCTGGTTCTTCGCCAGATTCTTATGGTTCTTTCGGAACGCGTAGAAAAACAGTTCGGGGATCTTGGTAGCAGGGAAGTCCAGCACTTCGTCAGTCTTGAAACCTCTCTGCTCCGCAAATCTCACGCTGTCTCTGGAAAAATCCAGAATGTATTCATCACCGTTTTCTCCAACCAAACGAACAGGCTTTACGCGATCTTCCACAGGGATAGCTTTCTTATCGTTCATGTGTACCTCTCCTTAATTTCAATCAGACGGTAACCGCAGCAGGCTTTGCGGCCATGATAGGTGCGCTGTTGGGAGTAATGTACAGGGCGGTCTCTGCCATTGCGCCAACCTCAACCTCGTTAAAGCCGATGGGAGCAGGTTCGCCCATATAGTAGGTCGCCTTGCTCAGCTTAGGGTGAACGACAACAAACCACATAGACATACCCGCAGCAGTTGCGGTATCGTACTTGTCCAGCAGCTCTTCCCAAAATTCAATCAGTTCTTCGGTCAGATTTGCTCTGTACTCCAAAGCGCCGCCCAGATCCTTCAGGCCCTTGACGTAGGTCATGTATTCGGTCTCAGCCAGAGTGGTGCTGTCAATGGTGTTGGGAGCGGGGTTAAAACTGGGCATAGACTTAATTTCGGGAATGGTCTTATATCCAGTAGTGGGACGAACGCCAGATTCAGTCTCAACGGCATACATCAGACTCATGCCGGCAGTAGACAGTCTTTCAGACATTGCAATTCATTCCTTTCTTAATTGTGATACACGACAAAATCACGATCCATGTTTGCCTCATACCGGGCAACAATGCGAAACACGGTTTTGTCTTCCAGATTTTGAACGGGATTGCTGAACGTTCTCGTGAATCCGATCCGCGTAAACGCCGCGTCCACAACGCTCAAAATCTCTTTGGCTTCCATTTTGCTGTATCCAACTTTGTTGCTGTACACGTTGACTTCATACATCAGAGAAACGGCGTTCTCGATGTTGTTCGTCCTCATGTTCTGCATCACGCTGTTGTTCTTCTCAACAATGGAAACAGCGGGAAATTTGGAGGGCGTGAAGGAAAGGTCACCCGTCATATACAGGTCTGGATACATCAGCTTCACTTCATCGGAAATCGCGTCAAAAACCGCAAATTCAGGGTCGATCACTTCAGCACCTCCTTTGCCACCGGGACGATTTGTTGCCTCATCATCCTGGCAGTGTCATACATATACGGTCTGGAGGGCATACCTTTTGTCCACCATTTCTTACCGTTTTCATCGTAGTACCACCAGCCCTCTTCCCCGTGCTCGTTGACATCGTACTGCCAACCGGGAGCAGGTTCTGGGTGCGGCTGTCCGGCCCCAACAACGCCTGTGCCGAATTCACAAAACGCGCTGTGTTCAGCCGTTGAAGCCACTACACCACTCGTCTTGCTCTTATATTCGCTCACGATCCCGTTGACCAACTCGCCGGAATCGTAAATATCCATATAAGCGGCATTCTGCTGCGCCAGAGATACGCCTTGTTCGGTCAACTGGTGAACGATCTGCTCAGGTGCTTTCTTGACCTTGCTGCGATACGCTTTCAGGTCTTCCAGCAGCTGATTGATAGACTGCTCATTCAGCTTCATCGAATACTTAGGCATTTGAACTCACCGCCTCAAACGTGCTGACGTTTACACGGCTGACAGCAAACTGAATTGAGTTCTTCCAAGGCGCTCGTTTCTTTACAACGTAATTCCACGGGCCGTTGGTATCGGCTCCATCCAGCCAAAGAACCGTATTTTCATCAATGGGTACGGTAGTGTCCGCCGTAGTCATGGTCCTGTCGTAATTCAGGAGTGTTCCGAACTGCTCCACCTCCGTGTTTCCCTTATTGGGAGAAACACACAGCATCGCAGACCTCAACTCTCCGTAAACAGGAGCATAACTTCCGCTTGAATTTCCGTACTGGTCAGTGATCTCCCGTTCGCCCTCATAGAGCTTGTAGAAGACAGGCTGCTGGTTTCTCAGTAAACTTCTCATTTCGGAACCCCCACAAGCGGAGTTACCTCCCGCAAAAGCTGTTCTGAGATCCAAGAGGACTCATAGGTACGGCTGGTCCCGTTTTCGGAATGGCTCATCTGTCCCTCTGCTCCGATCTTGTTGTACAGATCCATCGCGATCCGTACCTGTAGATCCAAGAACTGCGCTGGGACTTCTTCAGGCCACTCCTGAAACGGAAACCGCCGAGCGAGGATAGCGTTCTTGGCGCTTTCAAGGCAGTCCTCCAAAATCGCCTCGTTCGGTTCATTTGTTCTCAGCTGTAAACGTTCAAGAGCCGTCATATCCTCGCTCCCCTCTTAATTCTTTTTCTTTTTGACCGTCTTTTTTGCGGGTCGGGTCTCAGACTCATCAGTCTTATCCACAGGTTCCTCCGACTTTACAGACCGCTTGGCGGCGTTACTTGCGGTCTGTAATCTACGCCGCACAAGCATCATACCCATTAGGACAGAGTGATCTTGATCAGCTTGGAAGCGTCGCGCAGGTAGTTTGCGAAATGCTTGTCAGCGGTCAGGACGGTAGACTTGTTCACGATGTCGCGGTCAGTCTCCACCATGGTGTCGCGCTTCATGTAGGTAGCCAGAGCGCCGGGCTTCACGATGTAAGCGACCTTCTTGCCGGTCAGCTTGTTGGAGATCGCGACCTGACAGCCGTGGATCATGCCGACAGAACCGCGAACGATCATGTTGGCAGCGACCTCAGTGCCGGGAATCCACTCGTTTGCCTTGCGCAGAGCAGCGTAGCTTTCGGGGTCGATCAGGATGACCTTATCGCCCTCGATGTCCTCGCCAAACTTGATCAGTGCGTCAGCGACAGCATCAGCGGTCAGAGCGCCGCCGGCAGTATGGGTCAGGGTAGCGCCGTCCATGATGTCCAGCATCTCGTTGTCTGCCTCAGATGCGATAGACAAGATGATCTGGTCAACAGCTTCACCCAGAGGATCGCCGTAACCGGACAGAGCGGCCTCGTCAGTCACCTGAACGCCGTTACCGATCTTATGAATGGTAACTTCAGTGGTGCTCTGAGACAGCTGCTTAATGGGAATGTCGGCGCCTTCGGCAACGGTCTCAGCGTCACCGATGTAAGCGTAGGTGGGCAGGGTTACGGTAGAACCGGGACGGCCGACCAGAGTGGTGTCAACCACAGCCAGAGGTGCGAACTTCATCGCGTCAACCAGCTTCTGCTCGATTAGGCCAGCAACAACTTCAGGGTCAAACAGGTTTGCCAGCTTCGTGGCATTTGCGTACAGAGCCATTATTCATTTCCTCCGTTCATCATTTTGTTATAAAGCTCCGGGTTTTCGGTGCGCAGCTTCACACGCTCGGAATAACCCATAGCGCCAAACTGCTCTCGGGTCAGAGATTTTGTTCCGGAACCGGCTCCGTCAGGCTTGGGAGTGCCTTTCAAAACATCCGCCTTGATCTTCTTCTCAAGCTCGGCCTGATGCTTTGCGCTGTTGGCAAACACCTTTTCCATGTCACCTGCATACAAAGCCTTTGCGGTATCCTCGGCCAGTTTATCGTCATAACCCAGACTCAGATACTTGGACTTGTGTTCCGCAATGGTGGTGCGCTCCAACAGCTGATTGTACTTGTCTTCCATTGCCTTCCGCTCCGCTTCCTCTTCCATCTTCTTGACTTCTTCCTCAGACTGCTTGGAACGCAGCTGCTTCTTCAGTTCTGCCGCCTCACTGGCGTACTTGTCAGCCGTTTCCTTGGAAACGAACTTGGACATGTCTACCTCTTCGGGCACGTCCAGACCCAACAGCGCAGCCACCTTTTCCTCTGCCGTCATACCGTCAAAGCCAGAAATCTTGGAAACATCGATCTTCATGTTGTTCTCTCCTTTGCGCTTATAGACATCTCCGTCTCGGTTCTTGCGAAATTTATATCCCGCATTCTCTTGCGGCTCTGCGAATTGTTTATACAGGCTTCTCTGCCTGTGTTTTATCGGTCGGCTGATTACCGCCCGTATTAACCTGTTGTTCCTGCTGTTCTGCCAGTTTCTTCTGCTGCTCCTCAAACCACTTCATGCTCATCTGATAGGCTTCTTCCGCATCGGGGAACATACCGCAGTGAGCGAATGCCAGTCTGGGGTCGATCTTGGGGTTATTTAGCATCTCGCAAAGGACTTGAGCCTTTGTCTGGATATTCTCGTAATTGCGTCTGGTGAATTTGGTCTCGATATCGCCCAGGGACAGGTCAATGCCGCCAAGCGCCTTGCAGATCGGCAAAACCACTTTCAGCGTCTCGTGCTCGCTCTGCTTGAACATCAGTTCGCTGTCCTTGGCTCTCGCCTCCGCAGCTGACCAGCCGTCACGCATGATGACTGCGCTGCCGGTATCGCTTGTGCTGGAACCTCCGTTTCGATTCGGCATTCCGCAGATGGTCAGCACCGTGTCATACATATGGTCTACCAGCGTCTGTGTCTGCTGCTGGTTCAGTTCCTGCGTCATGATCTCCACATCAGCGACTTTGCCGTCCTGCGACTTAATGCTGATTGCGCCTTGCTGCTGAAGGCTTGCAAAGGTATCCTTGTCGATATCGCAGTTGATGAACTTCATCAGAGACTGAACAAACTGCTCCACACCGTCAACGCGGTTGGACGACACCATATTGATGGCGTCCAGGATCGGAATGACCGTCTCGAAGGAACCCAGTCTCGCGTTGTTCGCCGGATATTCCACGATGGGAACGCGCCCCAAACCATGGGGTTCCTGCCGCAGGATCTTTCCTCCCTTGACCTCGAAGAACATCTTCGGCGTATACACGCTGTGGATCTCGTGACCACGGCTGTCAATGACATAGGTTCCTGCAGCCAATACCTTGTGTCCGATCCGGCCGGAACGGATCACATAGGTGTTTCTGGGATCTAGTGTGTAAAGTTCAAAAGGAGCCTCCGAATCGTCCTCCGCCACCATAACCATACGATAGGCCGTACCGCCGATCATCTGCCATTCCAGAAGCTCCTTATCCTTCGTGGCCTTGCTTTCCGCCAGCATCATGTCGTTCAGAACTACAATGTCCTTTGCGACCTGCTCCTCGGTGCTGCGGCTGATATACTGGATTGGTTCACCGCACAGATAGCCCACCTTGAAAGAGACGATCTCGTTCGCCCTGTTTTCCACGATCCTGTTGCAGATCTCAGGCCGAATCTCCTTTTTCCTCCCAAGGATCGCCTGTTTGCCTCTGTAATAATCGAACAGGGTGTCGATCTCCTGCCGGTTCATCAAATGCGCCGTCCGAATGGAATCCAGAACGCTCAGGAGATTACTGCTATTCACTTCTTTTTCATCGCTGTAAAGAACGCGTCTACCGAACAGTTCCATCGAACCCTCCAAAAACAAAAAACAGAGAGCCACAAACAGGGATAATCCCTATCTGTGACCCTCTGGTCCTCTCTTCCAATACCACTGTATCGGCGCATTACATGATTTTCTTTTTCTCCACGGACATCAGCGTCACTTTCTTGTCTTCGACCTTCAAAATGACTTCCGTTGCGCCGCCCTTGTTGAGCGCCTTCTCAATGGCGGCAATCTCTTTTTCTGTCAGCGCATACTTCAAAACACCGCCGCCTTTCTGTCAGAACCGCCGTCCCTTCCCCTCGGCATCCTTCTAGTTCTGACCAAACCCACATGACCTTCAGCTTTTAGGGCTCATGCACCGTCAAAGCCATTTTTAGTCTTCCTTCGGGGGCAGTTTCCTGCCCCGTTGGAAGTGACAAGGAGGTCGAACATGAAAAGGCAAGTCCACTCACCCACCTAAAATGTATCATAAATCTTCTTTGAAGTCAAGCATAAACTTTTTATTTTATAACAAAACACTTTGTTTTGTCAAGCCAAAGCCCTCAGAACGGACGCTTGAACACTTCGACCTTGTTATTTACGTTTATAGGTCTTTTTGTGTGCCCCTCTTCCTGCGCTCGGAGTATTTATAGCTTCTTCTTCGCTCCAGCCGAATTTATTAATTCTGGATAAAACGGTTCCGTAATTAATTCCTGCGGCCTTGCATTTGCTCATAAGCGAATTTTTTCTTTCTGATTTTTCGGACACCGCTCTATCGACCGGCCACCCTCGTTTATATATCCTGTCGTGAACGGTGTCATACGAAACTTCTAATCTTTCGCAAAGGTCAATCAGCCTGACTTTTTCCCCGCCATACTCAACCCAAAGTGTCTGTCTTTTGTTTCGTTGCTGCTCTGAGTTCGAGATCCAAGCGCAATTATCTGGAGAATAATTACCATCAACATCAACTCTATCGATAGTAAGCCCATCTTCATATCCAGAAGACAACGCCCATTCAACAAACTTATCAAAACCAGATTCTTTATCCAACCATTCATCACACATGGTTATACCGCGTAGCCCATAATCTTTGTATCGTGGCTCGTTCTCGTTGTAACACCGTTTTTTTATACCATTATAAATTCCATACAGGCGCTTGTTGTCTTTTACTAAGTTTTTGAACTTTGAAGCCCTTTCTCGACATCTTTCATCATGATAGCAGCCGCAAGACCTTGTTTTTCCCGCTTTTACATCGCCAGGGTTAACAGTTTTTATATTTCCACAATCACATTTTACAACCCAGTTCCAGCCTCTTTCTTTGCCTTTCTTTCGTTCAAATCCAATAACTTCCAATCTCGAAAAACGCTTCCCGGTCCAAAATTCATCGTTGTTGTTCAATTCAATCACCTCAATTAAATTATATCACAACAACCGCTTGTTGCATAGAACAACAATTGTTAATGGTTTGTAAACGACGTTAAAAAGGTCTCTTAAATACTTCGATTTTTGTTCCGCCATTGAAAATTTCGTCAGCAAGCTGCGCCAGACTGTCTGCAGCGTCATCGTGGAGGTTTTTTCCGGTCTGTACGAATGTTGTAACCTCTCTCATGAACGCTCTATACTCTTTGCTTCGATGTTTCTCGTCAATAAAGTAAAACTTTTTAATGTCTGGAGCCATTTGGATAATTCTTGCAAGCTTAGATTGATTATTTGGCGCTTTCTGGCTGGAAATATTGATTCTTACGCCGTCTTTCCGCAACTCCTCGTCAACGTGATCGGCATATTCAGCACCGCCGTTGTTCGCTTCAAAGCGCACCTTGTGTGGTGTGTGCTGCTTACAACGTCCGATGACCGCCGGATACGTTGTCGTCTTATCTCCGTTGTTAAAAACAACATCGTGAATGTAAATTTCATCGCCATACATATAAGCAAACGGCATCGCCAGACTATCTCCACCGCCCCATGCAACGTCACAGACGGCAACTTTACTGGGTTCACCTTCAGGAAGAACACCGTTGTAGGTTTTCAGTTCATCCTCCGGGAACAGCAAGCCCTCTCTGATATACGGAGTGCCCATATATTTTGCGTTCCATGTGGCATCATCAATGCTTTCCTTCATGTCCCGATAGTACGCCGTATCAAAACCAAGACCATACTTATAATTGAAATTACTTTCGCCGTCATCGTTCAGCGCAGGAATCACCCGGAACCGATAACGGCCATTGTCAGCATACTGCTCCCTGATCCTTCCGAGCGGGTCCAAAACGTTCCAACGTGTTCCGACCATCAACTCGACTGCACCCAGCTTTTTTCTGTCTTTCAACTGGTTCAAGTAAGCATCATACTTGGCCTGAAGACGCAGCGGATTCAAACTTTCCTCCAAGTCCTCGATCAAGTCATCGCAATACAGGATACCGCCAGTGCCAATTTCAACTGCGCCGGTCAGCGTACCGGAAATCGATCTGCACGTCATGGTGGGGAATCGCTTCTTCTTGTTCAAGTCGATGGTCTCGTTTTTGGCCGAGTTATCCACCAGTTTTACTTCAGGAAACACATCCTGCCAAAGATATGTCTCTCTGTCCGTTAAAATGGACAGCAATTCTCGGTAAAAGCCGTCCGTCAGCTTGTCTGAGTGGCCGGACATGACGCTTGCAACATCGGGTCTGTTTCCCATGACAAATGTCATGAAGAAGATACACAGCGTAGACTTTCCAACACGGGGAGGCAGGGAGATTCCCAAAAAATCCAGTTTCCCGTCAAAGAGATCCTGCAAATCGTCCACCAAGGGCTTCAAAATGTTTCTGCGAGGCAGATAAAACTTCTTTTCAGGTTCTCTGTTCCATTCAATATACTGACAATAAGCATCGAAGTCGGTTCTGGCATCAAACAGCAAACTTCTTCGATACAGCTCCAACATATCACTGCTGCCTTGCTCCCTGGCATACCGGGCAGACAGCTTCCGAACTTCCTTGTTATATTGATGCGCCAGATAGAAATCTTCTTGTTCCAGCATGCGGATAACTTCAAATGCGTCCCGAAGCGCACCAACGTCAGCCAGATTTTGCTTAAACGCCTTATCTGCTAATGTTACCAGATCCATATTACCCCCACTTTTCCAATGCGATCAAAAACAGCAACACTTCAATCAAGCTAATTACAACAGATACAAAAATGTTAAATTCCATTGCATTACCCCCTAAAAATCAAAGAGAGCCAGTCAAAGAGCATTACGCTCCTCAACTGACCCTCTGGTCGTCTACTTTACCCTCTGGCAAAGTGCGTGTTATTTAACCTTCCGCAGGCTCAGGATATGCCATCCAATGGGTGATCTCCATGTCCAACGCATCTTCCCACTCTCCAACAACCGAGTTGCCAAGCACCTGCCAGCGTTCCTCGTTCCATCTCATATCCGCCCAGACCGTCTTCTTGCCGTTCATCATGACTCCGGTGACCAGTACAGGCTCCATACTATCCGGCATGCGGTCGTTACAGTTGATCCAGGTCATATTGCCTCCAAAAATTATTTAACGGTAAATTCAAATGGTTTTATATCTTCTTGCCAGTCTCCAGACCACGCCTCAAAAGAAACCCGAAATTCTGCGTTTTCAAGAGCAGGGAAGCAAACAATACCACTTGTTTTTGCTCCAGGCATCAAATCGCTCTGAACGTCGGGGTAATCTCCAAAAAAGTTGATTTCAGTTGCATATTGATTCCCGTCCTGGAGAATTTTTGCGCCATATGTTATCAAACTGAAGTCATTCTTTCCGCCGTTATTCACCGTTACGTAAACTCTAGTTTCTTTTTCTGCAAGTTCAACTTTATCTATTGTAACGGAATAGCCGTATTGTTCCTGAGTAGGCTCTTCTGCGTTCATTTCATAAATGGTAGGAACAACCGCATCAATATAAGACATTTTCTCAATAGATTTTGCCTTTATTTTTGCAGCAACAACCTTTCCGCCAAAAGCGTTTTTGCCACTAAACTCACCGGCTACAACTCCGACTACTTTAACATACTCTCCGCTTTCAAAAGAAGCGTCAGCAGACTCATAATTTACAACGGTATTTCCATCGTAGTTCTCAATGTCAGTATACATCTGAAAAGCGATCTCGTCCCCGCTTCTGTCGCTGGATGTAAATATCTTACCGATCAGCTCAACTGTTCTTCCCTTAAACGCGTTCGGGTTTGTATACATTTCTTGGATTTCTGTTTCAGTCAAAGGAGTTTTGTCTTCCGACTCTTCTACAGAATCACTTCCACCGAACAAAATGCCAATACCAACAAATAAAACAAAAACACCCACAAAAGCCGAAAGAATCCTTGGCAGACATCCCATCTTTTTCTTTTTGTTTTCTTCCATGTCCCTAACCCTCCTTTTAAGGTTAAATCCATACTAGCATTTTGAGTTTGGGGATTCAAGACCATATTGTATCGTCAGTCGTTATTTAACAATATTGACAATTCCCTCAACAATCTGCCTTGCCTTTTTCATCTGGCTGTTTTCTTCCAGATATTCCAGACCTTTCAAAGTGATCCTCGGTCTGATCGGCTCCGTTATGTGAGGGTAATAATCTCCCAAAGACTGCGTTACAACCAGACCTTTAATATACCCCTCTTCCTGCAACTCAATCAAAATCTGCTCCCAACGACATTCTGCAATTCCAAGTGTCTCCGCAGCGATCATTTCATAACCAGCATCTTCGTTCCCCATGTTCCTGCTCAGATGCTGCAAAATCTTATACACTGCCTTAAAATCTTTGCTCATATCTTCTTCCTCCTCTGGGTTCAAGACTCAGTTTCGTTTACTCCATCCAAAATAATATCGCCCTTGTGCTTTCTTCCTTGCCCTCTTTCGCGAATCACAATCTCATATCCAAGTGCATTTACCATCTTGACAAACACACTAATTTTAATATCTCGCTTCAGCTTTTCACTCACAGTGCTTTGCCCGGGGAACCCAACCAACTTCGCAAGCTCTCCTTGCGTGATTCCCTTCTTATCCATAATGGCCTCAATTGTGTCTCTACCAGTCATGTTCAACAGCCCCAATCTCTAATCTGTAATATCAAATTATCATGATACCTTATTTTTGTCAACCCTTTTTGTGTTTTGAATTTTTTTGGACTCTCATCATGAGGGTCTTTTTTATGTTTTCGGTGGGTTAGGGGTTCACCTATCTACATTATTCCCTCCGGAATCCCCCTGGGGTATCGGCCCGCACCGCCGCATTGTTGCATATATCACCTTTGGTAACAATCTGTAACCTTATGAACAAAATGATTATTTTGCTCATAAATGAGCGCCAACGGCCTCGATTTAATCAAAAAACTTTGATAAAATTATATTGACAAAATCAAACTTCTTTGATACATTATCCTCATCAGGAACAACCAAACCAAACGGATTAAGGCGGGGGAGAGGGTGAAACATGAAACCGAATATGAAACGGTTAATCAATCGGCTCATTGAATGGCTAAAGGCGCACGGCGTGAGTGATGCAGATATAGCGGATTGCTTGGACTACATCACAAAATAAAAAAGAGTGCTACCCACGCCAACCACAGCCCGGTAACACTCTTAAACCAAACAACAGAGGGGCAAACAACCCGTCAGCGTTTGTCCCTCCATGATAACAGGATTAAGAAATAAAATCAAGGGGGAAGAAAAATGTACGATTATAGAAAATCTGTCAAGTCTGATATTCTGGATTATATCCAGGAGAATTACACGGACAAAGAAATCTGCGAAGAACTGGCCGACCGTGACGAATGGGAGCAGCGGCTAAATGATGACCTGTGGATCCATGATGGCGTTACTGGTAATGCGTCCGGCTCCTACTATTGCAACGCATGGAGAGCAGAAGAAGCGCTTTGTCACAATTGGGAGCTTCTCAATAATGCGCTCTCTGAATTTGGCTACACGGATTGTAACCCCCTCGAAAAGGGCGCAGAATGGTGTGATGTTACTATCCGGTGTTACCTGTTGGGAGAATGTTTAAACGCCGTTCTGGATGAACTGGAGGAAGATAACGGCGCAGTTATTCCGATGTTTTAAGGGGGGCTAAAAATGGGCATCAATGAATTATCCATCAAAGTAAATGACCTGCGAGAACTTCGCCGGATGGCCGATGAACTGGCCAATGAAATTGAGGCGCTGCAAGACTCTATCAAGGAACACATGACCGCCGCCAACGTGGATACCGTCAACGGCCCGGACTTCAAAATCACATGGAAAACCGTCAATAGCAGCCGATTCGACACCGCGGCATTTAAGAAAGAAAATCCCGAAATTGCCGCGGCCTATACCAAAACCACGACTTCCCGCCGATTCGTTTTGACTTGAGAGGAGACGCCGAACATGAACATTTATTTTTCTGTTGCGCTGGCCTTCAGCTTTGCCCATACCGTTATGCAGCTGTTGGAAAGAATCGAGGGCCGATATGCTTAAACTGATTTTAGCGGTTCTGTTTCTGCCAATCGCTGTTATACTCGAATGTGCCCGCCGATCTTGAATACCAGAAAGCCCGTCAGATCGATTTCTGGCGGGTTTTCTTATGTCCCGGTCAAACCATCCCGCCACGCCGGGGAAATGCCGTCAAAACGCGTTTAAATGCCGTTTATGACGGTTCTTTTTGTGCCGTTCTACCCCGCTTTACACCCTCATATCCTCTATTTCGCATTTTAAGCCCGTTCTAAGCGATTTTACGCTTTACCCATTACTTTACCCTGCCGATACCAAAAAAGCGCTCCTACACGCCTTAAAATTGATTTTAGAGGGGTTTTAGGACGGATTCACCACCAGCAGGACATACAATGTTCCATTTCAGCCAATCAACAGCCCGGCCCATGCAGCGGACACCGGGACCCGGGGAACGATCAAAGGAGCCAGCCCCATCCCTGGAGCCAGCCCCTTGCTTGTAATAGTCGCTATAGTCGCTGTGAAATAGTCGCTGGATAGTCGCTCAATAGTCGTGAGCATCCAATAGTCGCTGGCAATAGTCGCAGATCCATTCGGCAATAGTCGCCAACCAGTCAGATAGTCGCAGGAGGAATCTCACCCATAGTCGCCACATAGTCGCTCAGTCCTCCACAACATTGGCATCGATCCGCTTC
>CAZQLJ010000001.1:0-26485 GCA_964594085.1 uncultured Clostridium sp. | reverse complement strand
ATACACAGGTCGCGGAGTCTTGTTTTGGATTCGACGTCGTTGCGGACGGTGTCGAGCAGCAGCTTTGCCTCTGCGAGTGACAAAAACTTCGGAAGAGTTTTCTTATGCTTGGGTGACTCGATGTTTGCGGCGGGATTTTCCTCGAGATATCCGCGCTTGACGGTCATAAACTTGAAAAGTCCCTTTATTGCGGACAGCTTTCGTGCCTTGCTCGCCCACATATTCTTGCGGACGTTGCCCGTGTAGAGCAGAAAATCGTATATCTGCTCGGTGGTTATGTCTTTTATGTATTCTACGTCGATATTTACTATACTGATCTCGCAAAATTCGTCGGAGTCGGGGTCTATGCCGTTCTGCTTGGCGATGATGTAGCGGAAGAAGGTGCGCAGGTCGAGAAGATACTCGTCGACCGTTTTTTGAGAGCAGCCTTGTATTGCGAGCTTATAGGAGGCAAATTCACGAATGATCGGTGGAAATTCGTCGATATTTACGCGGTAGGGCATAGTGCTTGATCTCCTTTCTACGTCTATACGTTAATTATACCAAATCTTTTTTTGTTTTTCAAGAGATTTCTTGTATTTTTCAAGGTATTGCCTTTTTTAGCGGAATATTTTGTATAATATGGCGATCTTGCCGCCGTTTGATGAGAAATTGTTGATTTTCTTTAAATTTTCACACGGAATTGTTGAAAAATACACATTTATCATATATAATGTTATCATTGGAGGTCTGCCCTCGGGCGACTGAAGTGAAAGGACTTTTATAATGAAAGATTTTTTTAAGAGATATTCGTACGAAAGCGTGCGGTTATTTATAAATCAAGTTGTCATAGGACTTTTTGGATTGGTGCTCGCGCTTGCCGCGGGAATTGCAGAGAACGAGACCTTGCGCGTGGTCACGGGCATATTTTCGGTGATCTTCTTCTTGTTTATGCAATTTGCTTCGGCATGGAGGATCGGCGCGGAGGACAAGATGTCGGCAGATCTCGGCAAGAGAAAGCTTGACCTCACGGTTCCCCTCAAGGTCTGGTTGCTTGCAAACTCGCTCAACCTGCTTCTCGCGCTTCTGATAGCACTTGGAGTTTGGTTTGGCAAAGGGGGAGCATTATCCTCGATTTCGGGAGGAGCGACAATGATCAAAATGATCATTGAGGGAATGTACACGGGTCTTCTCGCGAGTCACGTTGGCGGTGCGCCGCTGAATTCCTATTGGTTCGTGCATTTTCTGACGGTTCTGCCCGCGCTGCCCGTGATTGTTGCCGCTTACATCTGCGGTGCGAAAAATATCAATTTCGGCGGTCTTTTTATGCCGAACGTGAAGAAATAATCGGATTTTTGCTAAAGGATCGGGTCGTGAAGGCGGCTCGATCCTGTTTTTTCTGAATTTTTATTAATGCAGGCTTATTTTTCTTGTATTTTATGGCTTATTGTGGTATAATTGTTTTAGATATTTTGGGACGGAGGTGTGGTCGTGGCAAATTCCGATATAAAGATACTTGTGGTCGACGACGAGGCCGACATACGTAAGGTGGTCTCTTTGCTTTTGAAGAACAAGGGTTACTCTGTCATTGAGGCATCAAACGGCTCGGCGGCGATCGATATCGTGAAGCAAGATGACGTTGATCTTATTATTATGGATATTATGATGCCCAAGATGTCGGGCGTTGAGGCTACGAAGAAAATACGAGAGCTTTCTGTTGCTCCCGTGCTGTTCCTGACGGCAAGATCGTTTGTTGCCGACAAGGAAAGAGCCTATAGCAGCGGCGGTGACGACTACGTGGTCAAGCCCTTTTCGTCCGCAGAGCTGCTTATGAAGGTCGAGTCGCTCGTGCGCCGTTATACCGTGTACAAGGGCAAGGAAAGGACCGACGGTATAATTTCTCTGCCCGGCGGGGTCGAGGTCGATCCCGATAAAAAAACCGTCACCAAAAACGGCGAGGATCCCAATCTGAGAGACAAGGAAAGCGCGATCTTCTTCTATCTGCTCGAGCATCGCGGCAACACGGTCGAGCCCGACGTTATTTTTGAAGAGGTCTGGGGCGAGAGGGCTCTTGCCTCGAGCGCGAACAACGTGACGGTCAATATTCTGGGATTGCGTAAAAAGCTGGAGGACGATCCGTCAAGTCCGAAGATAATCAAGACCGTTTGGGGAAAGGGGTATCAGTTTGTCTAAAAAGAAATTCTTTATTTCTCTCAAAAGCAAATTAATACTTGTTCTGATCCTGGCGCTCCTCACGGCTGCTGTAGTCTTTGTCACGTGTAAGCAGTTTGGAGACTTTTTGGTCTGGAAATATTATCTTGACGAGGAGACCAAGCAGGAGAGAGCCGAAGACTATATTGAGGACTTTCAGAAATACGTGAAGAATAAAAAGCTCTCTATTCACGATTCCGAGAAGATAGCCGCGTGGTCGGGCGGAAACTACGTCGATATGATCGTTTACAAGGACAAGAATCTGGTTTATGCGCCCGATTGGTTTATCGACTCGAGCAGTCCGCAGGATTACTTTTCGGGCGACCGAAACTTTGAGCATTATCTGACCGAGGAGGCAAGGACTGCTTATCTTGAGCGACTTGAGGATATTCTCGATGAAAACAGCGATCTTTCGTCGGTCTATTTCGTTGACGGTACCTTGCTTGTGAGAGTTATTGACTACACAGAGGACTTTGTGTACAGTCTTGTGTTTGCCGTCTCATTGTTTTTTGCTTTGATCGTGCTTTGTATCATTATGATACTGAATTTCTCGACGACTGCTTCGAGAATAAAGCGCCTTGCGAGAGACGTAAGACTTGTTGAGGGCGGAAACCTTGAGCTGCCGATTGCTATCAGAGGGCACGATGAGCTGAGCTCGCTTGCCGAGGACGTCAACAGTATGAGAAACTCGGTCGTTGACAATATGACCAAGGAGCAACAGGCATGGCTGGCAAATGCTGAGCTTATAACGGCTATGTCACACGATATCCGCACTCCGCTTACCGTTATGCTCGGATATCTTGAGCTTATGGAGATGCAGGAAAAGTCCGAGATTGATTCGGAATATATCGCGGCTTGCAAGGACAATGCTCTGCGATTGAAGCGCCTTTCCGACGATATGTTTTCTTATTTTCTTGTTTTTGGAAAGAAGGATGCTCTTGATGGGGAGATGATCGAGGTAGGCACTGAGGTGCTCGATCACATGCTGACAGAGAGGGTGATCCTTTTTGAAGAAAGTGGATTTGAGCTGTCATACTCTCATGATCTGCCGAACGCGACTGTTTCGGTGAATCTGGACTATCTTGGTCGTGTTATTGATAACGTGTTCGCCAATATTCAAAAATACGCTGATCTGAACGCGCCCGTTTATATTGAATCGGGGATCGAGGACGGGAATCTGACTCTTACTGTAAAAAATAAGATAGACAAGAGCTCGGATCGCGCCGAGAGTAACGGCATCGGTCTTAAGACCTGCGAGCGCATCATGGAGAGAATGGGCGGCGGTGTTCGTGTGTGCTCCGAGGGCGATGATTACAGTATTACGTTGAATTTTCCCGTTAAGGAGTAAAGAGAAACGGTCTGTCCGAGAAGGATAGGCCGTTTTGGTTTAACAATGAGATATTACAAATAAACAGTGGAATATTTAACGATAATGTGCTATAATATAGTCGAAGGCTTTGCCGCGTCTTAATTGATGCGGTGGTATAATCTAAAAATAGATAAACGTTTCAGGAGTGGGCTATGGCGAAAAAGGTTTTGAAAAACACAGCCATTATGATCGGAGCAGTGCTGTTTTCTTACGGCATCAGCTTTGTGTTGCAGGACGTATTCGATATATGGGAGCATATTACTTCCATATTCATATTTGCTGTCTTTATCGTGTCTTTATTGACTGACGGCTATATTTACGGTATCGTTGCGGCGTTTGCGGGCATTATAGCGATTAATTACGCGTTTACATATCCGTATTTTGACGTGGATTTTTCCGCCCCTGCGAGCATTTTTTCGGCCGCCGTAATGTTGATCATCTCCTTACTTACGAGTGCCTTTACTACAAAGCTTAAGAGATGGCAGGAGCTTAAGGCCGAGGGAGAAAAGGAGAGAATGAGGGCAAATCTTCTCCGAGCTGTGTCACACGACCTTCGCACTCCGCTGACTACGATATATGGCGCAAGCTCGTCTATTCTCGACAATTATGACAAGCTCAACGATACGCAAAAAGCACAGATGATAAGCGGTATCAAGGAGGATTCCGAATGGCTGATCCGTATGGTAGAAAATCTTTTGTCTATAACTCGTATTGACACTGTACTTGATCTTATTGAGGAAGTACTGCAGAAGATGTACATATACAATATCAAGACGATTGAGCCTGCCGCGATCGATTACGCAAAGCACCTTGTAAGAGCTTGCGATCTTCTTGGTGAGATCATGGCAGAGTTTGAAAACTTCAAGAAGTCGAAAAAGCTTCATTCTCTTATCGTCGCATCAAACGACGTCGAGGAGGAGTGCGACAAGCTTTATCTTGCTACGATGCACGAGCTTACCAAGAAATCTACAGATGTTCTTACCACTCTTTCCTGGTATAAGATATACGATTGCTTCGAGGCTTGCTCCGACGCTTGCGAGCACGTCAGCGAATGTGTTGGTTCGATCGTTATGAAAAATACCTGATATCTAAAAAAGCGCGTATGCTTTCGCATATGCGCTTTTTGATTTAAAGCTTGTTTTCAAGACGTGTTCTGACAGCCTTGATGAAATCGATCGTATTGACTGCCGTTGCGGCAAATCCTTCGTCGACGAGACCTACGAGGTCCTTGGTCATTATTCCGTCGTTCAGGGTATCGATGCAGGCTTCCTCAAGCTTATTTGCAAAGTTTACAAGATCGTCAAGTCCGTCGAGCTCGCCGCGCTTACGGAGCGCTCCCGACCAAGCATAGATCGTTGCCATAGGGTTGGTCGAGGTCTCCTCGCCTTTGAGGTAGCGGTAATAGTGTCTTGTTACCGTGCCGTGAGCCGCTTCGTATTCAAACTTGCCGTCGGGGGAGACGAGAACGCTGGTCATCATCGCGAGCGAGCCGAATGCGGTGGATACCATATCCGACATAACGTCGCCGTCGTAGTTCTTACAAGCCCAGATGTAGCCGCCCTCGCTTCTGATCACGCGTGCGACCGCGTCGTCGATCAGGGTGTAGAAATAGGTTATTCCAAGCGTCTCGAACTGCTCCTTGTAGTGCTTGTTGTATATCTCCTCGAAAATCAGCTTGAAGGTCTGGTCGTACTGCTTGGAGATCGTGTCCTTGGTGGAGAACCAAAGATCCTGCTTGGTGTCGATCGCAAACTTGAAGCAGGAGTGTGCGAAGCTTATTATTGAGGTATCCTTGTTGTACTGTCCCTGAAGCACTCCCGCGCACTCGAAGTCGTAAATAGTCTTTGAAAACTCGGTGCCGTCCTCACCCTTGAAGGTGAGTGTCGCCTTGCCCGCCGAGGGTACGCGGTATTCGGTTGCCTTATAGACGTCGCCGTATGCGTGACGAGCTATCGTGATCGGCTTTTTCCAGTTACGAACAACAGGCTTGATCGAGTCGATGGTGATAGGTGCGCGGAATACCGTGCCGTCCATTATCGCGCGGATCGTGCCGTTGGGAGATTTCCACATCTCAGTGAGGTTGTATTCCTCAACTCGCTGCTTGTTGGGCGTTATCGTCGCGCATTTGACCGCGACTCCGTATTTCTGCGCCGCGTATGCCGAATCAAACGTGACCCGGTCCTTCGTTCTCTCTCTCTCGGGCAATCCGAGATCGTAATACTCGGTCTTCAGGTCAACAAAGGGATAAAGAAGCTCGTCCTTTATCATCTTCCATATTATTCTTGTCATCTCGTCGCCGTCCATCTCGACCAGCGGCGTTGTCATTTTGATTTTAGTCATAATTACCTTTCTTTGTTTCGTGGGACTCTGTCCCACACCCTGCTTAAAACTTTTTGGGAAAAAGTTTTAAGAATTCAAAAACTTTCAATAAAAGGGGTTAGGGTGATTGGGTTTGCTTATAATTTTTTTATGTTTAGAGGGATAAACTGTAGTGTTTTTTACTATCCTAGGGGAAGTTTTTGGGAGGTGCGGAACCCTTTTTTCAAAAATGGTTACGCAATCGCATACTATCATAAACTATTCTTTATCTTATAATAATTCATCAGGCAGCCTGAGAGGAGGATATCTTTTTCCTCTTGGGTGAGGCCTTTGACATAGAGGGTGAGGTCTTCGACGGCACCTGATTTGCGGATAACTTTAGCGTTAAAGGTTTCGTTGCCCGAGGCGATGGTTTTTCTGATATCAGGGACGAATACGCAGTCGCCTGTTTCGTATTCGAATTTTGTCTCGGGGTCGAGGGTGAAGGGGAGGATCCCCCAGTTGATACAGTTGGAGCGATAGCGCTTGGTCGCGAATTCGTAGCAGATATTGGCGAATCCGCCGAGCACCTTCTGGCAGGAGGCTGCCTGCTCACGTGCCGAGCCGTCGCCGGGCTTATTTGCGAAGACACACGAGCCGAACTGGGTGTTTTTGATCAGCTCACTTGCGTCTCCGACCTTGGAGAGAGTAGCTACAAGCTTTTCACTTGCGTTGCCTTCTCTGCGAGCCGTTTCCTCGGCGGCAACCGCCTTGGAGAGTCCTACGTACTCGGGAACGCGGCGGGAGAGAGTGAACTCTGCAAGCCTACGGGGATTGGAGCGCAGGGAGCTTGTTTCGCCCGAGGGGATGAGCTCGTCGGTGGTGGTCACGGGGTCGTGAATTACAGCAGTCAGCTCAACGAGCAGATTCTCTCCCAGCTCGTACTGATCGGGCCAGCTTGTGATATTCGGGCCGAGAATGAGCTCGGTCGAGGGGTCAGCCTTACCGTAGCCGTAATAAATTCTCTTGTCGTAGACCGATTTGTCAAATTCATAGTTTACGGGGGTGTAGTCGTAGTCGATATCGGTCGCGGGGGTTATTTTACCTCCGTTTGCCGCGGTTGCCGCGATGCTTCTCGCGTCCATAAGCGCAACTCCCGATACCTGTCCCTCGCCCGGCTTCGAACCTTCGCGGTTGGGGAAGTTTCTCGTCGTGTGACGGAGAGAGAGACCGTTGTTTGCGGGAACGTCGCCTGCGCCAAAGCAGGGACCGCAGAATGAGGGCTTGATGACCGCGCCGTTTGAGAGAAGGTCTGCAGTCACTCCCTCGCGGGTCAATGCAAGAGAGACGGGGATACTTGTGGGATATACCGACAGGTTGAAGTATGAGTTGCCGACGTTACCCGTTTTGAGTATTTCGGACGCTTCGACGATGCTGTCGAACATACCGCCCGCGCATCCTGCGATGATGCCCTGATCGGCAAGCACGCTGCCGTCGGGCTGAACCTTGGATACGAGGTCAAGGTCACATTTCGGGAATTTGACCTTTGCTTCCGCTTCGACCTTTGCGAGTATTTCCTTGGCGTTTGCCAAAAAATCCTTTATAGTATAAGCGTTTGAGGGGTGGAAGGGCAGAGCGATCATCGATTTCATTTTGCTGAGGTCGATCTCGATCATGGAGTCGTAATATGCTATGCCGCGCGGCTTGAGTTCTTTATATTCTTCGGGTCTGCCGTGGGTTTCGTAGTGCTTTTTGACAATTTCGTCGGTCTCCCAGATCGACGAGAGGCAGGTGGTCTCGGTCGTCATTACGTCGATGCCGTTTCTGAAGTCGATGGGGAGGTCTCTGATTCCGTCTCCGACGAATTCAAGCACTTTGTTCTTGACAAATCCGCAACCGAAGGTCGCGCCGACGAGCGCTATTGCCACGTCGTGAGGTCCTATTCCCTTGGGTGATTTGCCCGTGAGGTGAACGAGGACTACTTCGGGTGCCTTTATATCGTAGGTGTCCTTAAGCAGCTGCTTTACAAGCTCGGGTCCGCCCTCGCCGACACCCATGGTGCCGAGAGCGCCGTATCTCGTGTGCGAGTCGGAGCCGAGGATCATTTTGCCGCATCCCGCAAGCTCCTCGCGTGCGTAGGAGTGAATTACAGACTGATTTGCGGGAACGTATATTCCGCCGTATTTCTTTGCCGCAGAGAGCCCGAAAACGTGGTCGTCCTCGTTGATCGTGCCGCCGACCGCACAAAGCGAGTTGTGACAGTTGGTGAGCGCGTAGGGGATCGGGAATTCGGTCAAGCCTCCGATCCTTGCGGTCTGAATTATGCCGACGTAGGTGATATCGTGAGACACCATTGCATCGAATTTTATTTTAAGGGCGCTGTCGCTGCCCGATACGTTGTGAGATGAAAGGATCTGATAGGCTATAGTGTTTTTACGCGCCTCGGATGCGCTGATCGACGAGCTTTCGCTGATCTTGCCGTTTTCGTAGAACACGCCCTTGTCAAAAAGCTTGATCATATTGACCTCCGGAATTTTTGAAATGGAAAACATATTAATCCATTTTATTATACCATTTGTCAATCCTTTAGTCAAGTGAATTCTGCGGTTTTTGCTAACTTTTTGCTTCATTATTAAGAATAAATAACTGTGAAAAAATCGTCGGGTGCCGGGAACAGGTGCATATTTGCTTTTTTTGAATAAAGAAATATAAAAAAATAGCAAAAACGCTTGCAAAACCAATTTTGATATGATATAATTAAATAAATGAGATCTTTGCGGCGCTTATTGTTGCGTTGCTGAAGTTTGGGGAGTGTTTATGGAAAAAATAAAAAGCTTCGTTAGGCAAAATCTGAAACTTATATTATTCGTGCTGTTCGGTCTGCTCGTGGTCACGGGAATTCTCGTTATAGTTCTCGGTGGCGGGCATAGCGACGGATTTTTGAAGGTAATGTTCATCATCTTCGGTATAGTTCTTGAGCTGCTTGCTTGCTCGGTCGCATTTCTTGCGATCGTAACGGGTGGCGCAGAGCCCGCTAACTTCTTCTTGTATGACAACAAGAAGAGCGCGAACATTTCTCTTGATGAATTGGATTTCGCGAGAGTTGACAAGAAGATGACCTTCGTTATGACGAACCTCACGGAGAGCGTTTCTGAGGTTTGGACGAGAAGAGTGATATTTGCGGAGAGCAGCGACGTTCTTCGTGAAAATGAGGCTTTGGTCCCTCTGGTTGCCTACAAGATGCTTTACGATCTTGCGGAGAGAGCCAACGAGAGCGTTTGGGCAACCTATCTTGCCGCAGATGCGCTTGTTATCGAGGATATAGCCGCTGCGCTTGAGATCAACGGGGATACGGAGCTTGGCAACGCATTTAAATTCTTGTTCGAGAACGCGGCGGGCAGTTACGAGAGAACGGCGAAGTTCCTTGCGGATAACAAGAGATATATTCAGAGCAAGATGCTTAAATACGTAAAGGCTAATATTGAAAAGTTCTGATACTGATTGATTTAAAAACGGTTCTTCCGATTTGTTCGGGAGAACCGTTTTTTTTTGTTGCTTTTAGGTGTGTGTCGAGCTAAAAAACAAACAAACAATAGACAAATAAATTAGGTGTTTATAATTTTGGTGTTGAATTGTCGAAAAACAGTGAGACAATTTTGAAAACGCAGAAGGCCTCGGTGACTTTGAAGCACGGAGAAATATGGAGAAATGTGTAGTGTGAGAGTGGCGCGGAGGGCGGTCGTGGGAGAGAAGCGGAGAGAACAACAAAGAGGATAGGTGCGGTGCAGGGGAGCGTGAAGGCGCCCGGAGAAAAGCGAGGTGCAGACCGACGCGTAGTTGGATGGAGGAGGTTGGATGCGCATATTGAGGATAGCTTATCTGTGTGATATGATCACTGATAGAAGACGCGGAGAGTTGAAACGTCGAGAGCTGCTGATTTTGTTGATTGGATTTGGAGGCTTTTACAGGTCAGCGAAGTGCTTTGAAGAGATATAGAAGGGTTTTTGGAAAAATGGCAATAAATGTAAAATATGGCGGCGAATTAGGAGGAATTCTATGAAATTGTGGGATGGGGCGGCTTGTGTGCGGCAAAAAAGAGAACGCGAAATGATGATTTTGTGAAAATTCAAAAAATATTAACAATTTTAAAGATGACGAAAAACATGCCTATAATTTTGTGCAAAGGGCACAAAAACGACGATTTTTATGCAGTTTGGAGGAAAAGAGCGAGAGCTCTCTTGGCCTGCGTAATTGGGTAAATATAATTTACTGCACAATTTTAGAAGACTTTCATCCGAAAAATCAAGTGGCATAGTTGACAAAAATACGAAAAAAATGCGCGTTTTCTTTAAAAATATCGACGTTGATGGTAAATTTAATTTACCTATAAAAAGCAATTTTTTGTGTGTTTTGACAACTTGCCAAAATGCTCTGATTGATGTGATTTGTGGTTGTCAAAAAAAGCGGTTTTCTTTTTGTTCACAAGGCAATTTTGTTAAGGTTTGTAAACTTTGAAACGCTTGACAAGTTGTTTTTTTTATGTTATTATATATTAACAACTTTTGGGGTATCGTATGGGCTGTGAAAGTGAGTGCGATGACCCGAATTTTTATTGGCGTTTTTACTGTGCATATATTGAATGTAACGAAAAACGCTCGATAAACTCAATCTCTGATCCGAGTTTTGTGAAAAAATGCATCGGCAAGTGCCAATGCGGATGCAATCTTTTCTGTGGTCGGATCACTTTAAATTGCATAGTGATAATGCTGCTGCAGTATGATCATCGGCTGTTGCCGATCCTTTGCTTTCGCGTACGCGTATACGTGTGCGATGGCGCGAGGATCTGAAGCCGAGTCTGAGTCGTGCCGCAACCGTTGGTAATACCTCCGTATAACACCGTCTTCGGAGCTGACCAAAGGAATGCGCGCGGGACAGAGCGTCATGCGGTTGGTAACGATTGCATCTCTGCTCGTTGCGCACGGTGTTATTAACGGAGCATTTACCCTACACGGATAAGAAAGGTCTTATCCAAAAACAGCAGGAGGAAACTTTTTATGAAGAAAACGAAATTTCGAAGACTTGCGGCCTTGTTGCTTTGCTTGATATTCGTTGTTGGCGCTTTCTCCGTAAATGCGGCGGCTACCGACGGTGAGGCAGGCGCGAACGGAGAAACGACAGACGAATCAGGCACGACGGGGCCCGACTACAGTATCGACGATATGATCGAACTGCTCGGTACGATCTCTTACGACGAATACGTCCTAACGAGTGACTTTCTCAGGGCTGACGCGGCTAAGCAGACCGTTCGTATCGATGCGGTAAACGATCTTATAGCTGATGAGTCCGATGCCGATTACGTTGTCGGTGAGTACGAGGGCATTGCGGCTATCGAAGCACCCGGCGACGGAACGCTCACTTGGAGCGTTAACGTTCCCGAAACGGCAAGATATACGATCACGATCGTCTTCTACACCATTGACGACGGCAAGGCGAGCTCGATCGAGCGCGTGTTCGGTATCAACGGCTCTCTTCCTTTCAGTGAGGCACGTTACCTTACCATCAAGAAGAATTGGGTCAACGATTACGAGGATGCTATCTACGCGGGCAAGGATGCTGCTTCGGTCAAGGCCGAGGCGGAGAACGTTGGTCTTATGTGCAATATGGACGGAGACGAGCTTAAGATCAAGTATCCCGCAGTGTGGACTTCCGATATCACGGATTTCTGTGACAAGTACGATATAAGATTTGCTACGCTTGACCTTGATAAGAACGAGCTTCGCCCCTCGGCTTCGCAGACTCCTACGTGGTCCGAGTACACTATGATCGACTCGACCGGATTTCATACCGAAGCGTTTGAGTTCGTGCTCACAGAGGGCGAGAATACGATATCCCTTGAAGGAAAGAACGGAACGATCGCGATCTCCGAGATCATTCTCTCTCCCGCAGAGGACGTTCTTACCTACAAGGAATACGCTGACAAGTATGCAGGCAAGCCCGAAGGCAGCGGCACGATCAAGATCGAGGCTGAATATACCGACGCGGCTTCCGACAAGACCATATATCCCATAGAGGATAGCGCGAGCGCGCTCACCTCTCCTCACGATGCTTCGAGAACCGTTCTTAACACTATCGGTGGCGGTAAGTGGCAGAACGCAGGTCAGTGGGTGACCTACAAGTTCCGCGTAGAAAAATCGGGTATGTACGAGCTTGTATTCCGCTTCAAGCAGGACGTGCTTGACGGTATGTTCGTCAGCCGTACGCTTTCTCTCTACAGCGAAGGACTTGCAGAGGGTGCTGACGGATATTACAACGGCGTGCCCTTTGAGGAGGCTCGTAACATTACTTACAACTACGGTGATAACTGGCAGGTGACCTCAGCAACGGCAGGCGAGACCGCCTTCAGCTTCTATTTTGAAGAGGGCACTACCTACACGCTCAAGCTTGAGGTAACTCTCGGCGACATGGCTGACATAATCAACACCGTTCAGTCTGCGCTTGACCATATAAATGACGACTACCTTACCATTCTTCAGCTTACGGGTACCGAGCCTGACAACTACCGTGACTACGGCTTCTCCAGAATCATTCCCGATACGCTCAAGGATATGGCTCTTCAGGCTATCGTTCTTGACAACGAGGAGGATGCGAAAAACGGCTATCCCGTCGGTGTCGCTCAAAGACTTACCGAGCTGGCGGGTCAGAAATCCTCCAATGTCGGCACTCTGCAGAAGGTTGCGGACATTCTTAAGGACATGAGTAGTGATGAGGATGAGATCGCATCCTCGCTCGAGAGACTTAAGACCTACATCGGTACGCTTGGCACGTTCTTGTCCGATGCACAGACTCAGCCTCTTCAGCTCGACTACATTCTCGTTCAGCCTGCAGAGGAAAAGCTCCCCAAGGCGAACGCTAATTTCTTCGCATCCTTTGGATATGAGATTTCCAGATTCTTCTGGTCCTTCTTCCGTGACTACGACCACGTAGGTGCTATGGAAGAAACTACAGACGAGAGCCTTGAAGTATGGCTCGCGACCGGTCGTGACCAGTTCCAAGTTATCAGAAGCCTTATCAACAGTGATTTTACTTCCGTTACGGGTTACACTGTAGAGCTGAAGCTCGTTGCGGGCGGTACGCTTCTGCCTTCGATCCTTGCGAATCAGGGACCTGATGTTTATCATGGAATGGGTCAGTCGGACGTTATCAACTACGCTATCCGTTCCGCTATCCTCCCCATTGAAGGATTTGAGGACTTTGATACCGTAAAGACATCCTTCAACGATGCGGCAATGCTGGTTCTCGGTCTTGCAGACGCAGAGGGAACGATGCACTATTACGGTCTGCCCGAGCAGCAGGGATTTGCGATGATGTTTGTTCGTATCGACATTCTTGCAGAGCTTGGTGAGTCGATCCCCGAGACCTGGGACGATCTTATGAGTCTCGTTCCCAAGCTTCAGGCGAAGAATATGGAGATCGGTCTTACTACCGATACTTACATTCATCTTTATCAGGCGGGCGGTCAGCTTTATGCGGACGACGGTATGAGAGTTAATCTCAACTCTAAGCTTGCGCTGACCTCCTTCGCGAAGATGTGTAAATACTTCACCGATTACGGCTTCCCCTACACCTATAACGCAGCTAACCGTTTCAGAACCGGTGAGATGCCGATCCTTATCGGTGACTACACGGGTCTTTACAATCAGCTTAAGGTCTTTGCGACCGAAATTGAAGGTAAGTGGGTAATGGTTCCCGTTCCCGGAACTCTTCAGGCTGACGGTACCGTGAACAACTGCGCCGTTTCCTCGGTCAACGCTTCCGTATTGGTAAAGGGAAGTGAAGACAAGGCTGACGCCGCTTGGGCATACCTCAAGTGGTTCACCGGCCCTGATTGTCAGATAGAATACTCCAACGAGATGGTTGCTATCATGGGTCCCTCGGCTAAGCACAACACCGCTAACATCGAGGCACTCGCAAGCCTGCCCTGGACTACCGACGAGTACTCCAGAATCAAGGCTCAGTTCGACAATCTCGCATCTATCCCCAACTACCCCGGCTCTTACATTATAGACCGTTATCTCGGATTTGCGTTCCTCGCCGCTTACAACGACGGTGAAGGTGCTGCTCAGGCGTTGCTCAGCTACGTTCCTATTATTAATAAGGAAATAACCCGTAAGCGTGCAGAGTTCGGTCTTGAAACTCTCGAGGGTTATGCTACTCTTGCTGAAAAGCGTTGCGCTCAGGCAAAGGGCGTAGCCGAAATGCTCGCGAATAAGGATAAATCCTACGACGAGCTTGAAAAGAAGGTCAATTCCGCGATCCGAAGCGAAGACAGCGTTACTCTTAACGCTCTCGCGGATGACGTTCTCGAAATGGTTGAGGGAGATTACTCCAACACCATTAAGATCTCAACAAGTCCCGATACAGCAAAAATGAATGAAGACCAACTTTTGTACTATCTTGCTCAGGCACTTATGGGTGCGGCTGACGCATTAGATTCGTATTGATAAGTTTCCATCATTCAATATCTATAAAGGAGATCAAAAATGTCTAACAAAACGGCACAGAAAAAGGCTGTTTCCCGTAAAGACATGACGATGAGACAGTGGATATGGAAGGAAATGAAGCGCAACTGGGTCGCTTACGTGATGGTTGCCCCTTATATGATCATTTTCACCCTATTCACTATCTTGCCCGTCTTGCTTTCGGTATTTATCAGCTTTACAGATTTTAACATGCTGGAAGTTCCGACTATCGTATGGTTCGATAACTATATAAATCTTTTCTTCGATGACGACATCTTCCTTAAGGCATGTACCAATACTCTCATTTTTGCGGGTATCGTTGGTCCTGCTTCTTACCTGCTTTCCTTCCTCGTTGCTTGGTTTATCAACGAGATCCCCCCGAAGATTCGTGCGATAGTTACTCTCGTATTCTACGCGCCCTCTATTTCGGGTCAGGTGTTCATGGTTTGGCAGACGCTCTTTGCATCCGACTCCTACGGTTGGGTCAACGCGATACTGCTGAAATACGGTTTAATTTCTACGGAGATCCTATTCTTCCAGGACACAAGCTACGTTATGCCTCTGTGTATCGTAGTTGCTCTGTGGACCTCCCTTGGTACTGCATTCCTTTCGTTTATCGCAGGATTGCAGGGAGTTGACCGTTCGCTTTACGAGGCCGGTGCGGTCGACGGTGTCAGAAACAGATGGCAGGAGCTTTATTACATCACGCTCCCCTCTATGAAGCCTCAGCTTATGTTCGGTGCAGTCATGGCTATCACGGGTGCGTTCGGCTTCGGTTCGATCGTTACCGCGCTCTGCGGATTCCCCTCGGTCGAATACTCGGCACACACGATCATGCACCATCTTGAAGACTACGGTAACATCAGATATGAGATCGGTTATTCCTCGGCTATCGCGGTCGTTCTGTTCGCGATAATGATCGGTGCGAACGGCTTGGTCAAGAAGATCATTTCGAAGGTAGGTACGTAATATGGCAAAATTAAGAACAAGAAATCATAAAGTCGTACTTGCCCGTTCCGCAGGTGGCGACGCCGGTATTACCTTTTTGCTGGTCATCCTCGGCGTGTTCATGTTCCTGCCTATGGTGTACGCAGTAAGCCAGTCCCTCAAGCCTCTTGACGAGCTGTGGATGTATCCTCCCCGATTCCTCGTTCAGAAGATCACATTTTACAACTACAAATCGCTCTTTATGCTGATGGGTACAAACTGGGTTCCTTTCTCCAGATACATATTCAACACGGTGTTCACCTCCGTCTTCGGAACCTTCGGACATCTGTTTATCGCTTCCTTGGCGGCTTACACGATGGCGAAGATCAAATTCCCCGGTGGTCAGCTTATGTTCAAGACGGTTCAGACCTCGCTTATGTTTAACTCCACGGTTACGGCGATCACGTCCTTCATCCTGCTTTCCGCTTTCGGTTGGCTCGATACTTACTGGGCTATCATCGTTCCCGCTTGGGGCTCGACTCTCGGTCTTTACCTTATGAAGCAGTTTATGGACACCAACGTTCCCGATACAGTTCTTGAATCCGCGCGTCTTGACGGTGCAGGGGAGCTCAGGACCTACTGGGTAATCGCGATGCCTATGGTTAAGCCCGCGTGGCTGACACTTATCGTTTATTCCTTCCAGGCTCTCTGGAATCAGGGCGCTTCGACGTACATTCACTCCGAGGAGCTTAAATCCCTTAACTACGCTATCGGCCAGATCACTGCCGGAGGTATCAAGCGTGCGGGAGCTGCGGCTGCGGCTCAGGTCGTTATGATGCTCGTGCCGATACTCGTATTCGTATTCTCGCAGTCCAATATCGTTGAAACGATGGGATCCAGCGGAATGAAAGACTAAAACAGGAGGTTATAACAATGAAAAATACAGCAAGAATTCTTTGCGCGATATTTGCTATCGTTATGATCGTGTCCTGTTTTGCGATCGGTGCTTCGGCAAGCGCCGCTTATCAGACCTACACTTATTCGATAGACGGTTACGCGCTCTATTCTCCCGACGCTTACGTCGCAAGCGAGGTCATTGACTCCGCTTATATGGGGCTCGACGTTGCTATCTCCAGCCCTAACGACTTGTTCGCTGACGACAAGGGAAACATTTATATCGCTGATACCGATAACAACAGAATCGTTTGCCTTGACCGTTACTACAAGCTTAAGTTCACTATCAGCACGTTCGTTAACGGACAGGGTGTTTCCGATGCTCTTCTCGCTCCCCAGGGTCTTTACGTTACTGAAGACAAGATCTGGGTCTGTGATACGGGTAAGAGCAGAATCGTAGTTTTCGATATCGACGGTAACTTCGATCGCGTTATCTACGCGCCCAGCTCCGCGCTCTTTACCGACTCTTCTCTCGCATTCACTCCCGTTGCTATGGCGGTCGACCAGCATAACAGACTCTTCGTCGTATCCTCGTCTACCACCGACGGTATTATCGTTATGACCGAGGAAGGCGAGTTCACCGGATACATCGGTGCGCAGGCAGTTTCTCTCGGTATTTGGGAGATCATCTGGAGAAGATTCAGAACCGAAGAGCAGAAATCCGTTTCGGTTGAATACGTTTCCGTAATCTACGAGAACATCACCATTGACGACGACGGATTTATCTACATAGTCACTCCTTACATTGATGAAAATCAGGTTGCGACTGCTATTCAAAACAATGAAAAAGCCGGAACTTATCTTCCTGTTAAGATGCTCAACTCGAAGGGTGACGAGATCATGAAGCGTAATGGCTTTTGGCCGCCTGCGGGTGAAATTGATTACAGTAATCTCTCCAGAGATGACATTTCCGGTGTTTCGTCTCTCATTGACGTCGCTATCGGCGATGAGGGAACCTGGTCGGTCATCGACTCCAAGAGACAGAGAACGTATACGTACGACAGCAACGGTAACTTGTTGTTTGCGTTTGGCGAAACTACTACTATCACGGGTAGCGTTCTCGGAGCTGTTACTCAGATGGAGGCTATCACGTATCAGGGTGACAAGATGCTCATTCTCGATAAGAGTACCGCTTCCTTTACCGTGTTCCGCAGAACCGAGTACGGAAATCTTCTTATCGACGCGATCGCGGCTGAAAATGATCAGGATTTCGACCTTGCGATCAATATGTGGACCGAGGTCCTTAAGCAGAACTCCAACTTTGACGCTGCATACGTCGGTATCGGTCAGGCAATGTACCGTAACGGCGACTACGAGGGTTCTCTTGAATACTTCGAGGCGGCTTACGATACTGACAACTGGTCAAAATCCTTCTCCGAAATAAGAAAGGCTTGGATGTCCGATTACTTCCTCGTTCTCATTCTTATCATCGTTGTTCTTATCGTTGCCTTCATATTAATAAATAAGGTGATAACCAAGGTCAACCGCGAGACCGCGACGGCGGGCGGAAAGAGGACGTTCGTTCAGGAATTGCTTTACGGCTTCCATCTGATGCTTCATCCCTTCGACGGCTTCTGGGATCTTAAGCACGAGCGCAGAGGCTCGGTCCGCGGTGCTATCGTGTACGTTGCCGTCACTATTCTCGCTTTCTACTATCAGGCTATAGGCCAAGGTTATATGCTCAATCCTACGGGCGTATATTCGGGCTTGTGGGTACAGGCTATCGGAGTTCTTGTTCCGTTGCTCCTCTTCGTTCTTGCAAACTGGTGTCTTACCACTTTGTTCGAGGGTGAGGGAAGCTTCAAGGACATCTTCATAGCTTGCTCTTACAGCTTACTCCCCGTACCTATGCTTCTTATCCCCGCGACCATTCTTTCCAACTTCGTTACTACCTCGGAGCTTGGTCTGGTCACGATGATCTCGACCATTTCGTTTATCTGGCTGGGTATACTTGTTTTCTTCGGAACTCAGGTCACTCACGACTACACGATGGGTAAGAACATAATCACGATACTCGGAACTGCCGTCGGTATGGTATTTATTATGTTTATAGTATTGCTGTTCTCGACGCTCATCGGAAAGATGATAAGCCTTGTTACCAATATCGTTACAGAGCTTCAGTATAGAATGTAATCAAGACAGGAGAGTGATAAAATGAAAAAATTCAATAAAATAATATCGATGCTCCTGGCTGTGTTTATGCTGATAAGCGCAATCTCGGTGATGTTTACCGTTCAGGTCTTCGCGGACGATAGCGAAGAAACTACTACGGGCTCCACCGACTCGGGTAATACCGAAGAAACCACCACAACCGCGGGCACGACCGCTGAGGGCGGTGATGCGGTAGTCGTCCCCGAATCTACCGACTATGTCAATCAGCTTTACGCAACTCCCGATGAGAAGATCGCAACGATGAGACTTGCCCTCGAAAGAAACGGCTATCAGCTCTACGTTGACGATGCCTCCGGTGAGGTAGCATTCGTTAACACTATTACCGGAGATAAGCTCTTTACCAACCCCTATGACGTTGGTGCTTCCACCGGTAGTGATTCCACAAAGTACGAGATCCTTTCTCAGCTCATAGTTGAATTTACTGATACTATGGGTCAGACAAAGACCTTTACCAGCTACGAACAGGCTGTTCTCCGTGAGCAGCTCGCAGTTGAGTATATCAAGAACGGTATCCGCGTCGAGTATACTATCGGTCGTGAGCAGGCTAAAACTCTCGTTCCCCGTCTCATTTCCTACGAGAGATTTATGGAAATGATCTGGACTCCTCTTTACGAGGAATTCGGCGATGAGCTTTACAACATCAATACCATCAGAACTGACGTTACAAAGGTTCAGAAGTTCCTGACATACTACATTCTTTACGCCAAGGAATCGCTTAAAGATGCCTACGGTATGTCGAATGATGAATATAAGAAGCTCAGCGACGCGCTCGGTGGTATCTACGACGATCTGTACAGCTCATCTGCAAACACTTATCTTGCGATCAGAGAAGACTATAAGATCATAGATTCTATGGAATTCCTTGTGTTCAAGCCCAACGCGAGTGAAGCCGAGATCGCAACCTGTGAGGAGATAATCCTTATGTACTGCCCCGAGTATACTTACGAGGAGCTCGAGTATGACCACTCGATCACCGACTACGTATCTCAGGACGAAAATCCCCCCGTATTCAGAATGGCGCTTGAGTACACCATTGGTGAGGACGGTCTTTCCGTAAGACTTCCCGCAAACGGCGTGCGTTTCAACGAGTCGCTTTACACCCTTGAATCGATCAAGATCCTTCCTTATATGGGTGCGGGTAACAACGCTTATTCGGGTTACAACTTCTATCCCGACGGCTCGGGCGCACTCTTTGAGTACGACGATATGGATTATAGTATCACCCAGACCGTTACGGGTAAGGTCTACGGCACCGACTACGCTTACCACAAGATAAGCGGTGCTTATCAGGAGACTATTTCCTATCCCGTATTCGGTATCGTTGAAAAAACCGAATATTATCATTACTACGTAACCGACCCCGATACAGACGAGATCACCGCTGAGGCTACTCTCGCGGGAATCCTTGTTGACGGTGTCAGAGCGCACGAAAAGGGTGAAACCACGGTATCCACCAAGGGTAAAGAAGCTAATATTGCTGCTAAATATATGAGCGTTGTAAATTATCCCGATGCCGTTGAAGAAGTATACGAGAAGAAGCAGGGATTCCTTGCTATTATCGAGCAGGGAGATGCTCTTACCTCTCTTACCACCTATCACGCAGGTCCTCTTAGCGCGTACAACACCGTTATGATGTCGGTTACGCCCAGACCTAAGGACTCTTACAACCTTCAGGATTCTATCTCTGTCGGTTCCGACTCTGAATGGACCGTTGTCAGTGACAGAAAGTACACAGGCTCTTACTCTATCAAGTACATTCTCCTTTCTGACACCGAGTCTCTCGACAAGGACGTTGCCGAGGACACCTACGATGCTTCTTGGTTCGGAATGGCGGTTGCTTACCGTGATTACCTTACCGAGCTTGGTGTTATCTCGAAACTCACCGATGACGAGGTTCTTGACAGTATTCCTCTTTACATTGAGACTTTCGGTGCTGTTGAAACCACCGAAAAGATCCTTTCTATTCCCGTTAACGTAATGACAGCGCTTACCTCGTTCGACAATATCGAAACGATGTATGAGGAGTTGTCTAAGCAGGGAATCAAGAACATCAACTTCAAGCTTACCGGTTACACCAAGGACGGTATGTTCTACGTCGTTCCTACCAAGGTCAAGTTTGAAAAGGCTGTTGGCGGTAAGAAGGGCTTCCAGGAGCTTCTCGACTACGCTAACGATGTAAATAAGAACGAAAACAGCAATATGGGTATTTATCCCGACTTCGATATTGCTTACCAGATCGCAGACGATCTCTTTAACGGTTACTCCAAGTTCGATCATGCTGCAAAGACCATCGACGACAGATACGCTGCAAGAAGAGAGTACAGTGCTACACAGCAGAAGTACGTCAACTACTACGATCTCGTTATTTCTCCCGCATACTTTGACGTTATCTACAAGAAGATAACCAAGAATTACGCAGACGAGTATAAGAACGTTCAAGGTATTTCGGTATCCACGCTCGGTTCTGCGCTCAACTCCGACTTTGACGAGGATGAGCCTTACAACCGCGAGGACTCCAAGGCGTTTACCACCCAAGCGTTTGCATATCTCGACCAGACCTACGGTCAGGTTATGACCGACAAGGCTAACGCTTACGTTTGGAAGTACGTTGACCACATGCTTGGCATGTCGCTTGACTCCTCCCGTTACAGCTTCGCTTCCTATTCCGTTCCTTTCCTCGGTGTAGTTCTTCACGGTTCCGTAAGCTTCACCGGTGAGGCTCTGAACATGGAAGGCGATATTCAGTACGCTATTTTGAAGGCTATTGAAAACGGCGCTTCGCCTTACTTCATCCTTTCTTACCAGAACACTCAGACTCTTAAGGAATACCCCTATCTGAGCAAGTATTATTCGGTAAGATACGACATCTGGAAGGATGATATCGTTAACGTTTACAACACTCTTAACGGTGTGCTTGCAGACGTTCAGAATAAGTACATCACAAATCATGAATTCCTTACCGGCATTCGTGTTCCCGACGCTGATGAGCTTGAGGCTGATATCCTGGCAGAGTACCTTGAGGCACTTATGACTCAGGAAAATATCGTTTCCATTCTTCAGAAGGAAGCGACTCTCATCGCAAGTGAGGCTCGTGAGGCGGGAAGAGAAGCAGAGGCGTATGCCGCTGAGGCTATCGTTGCGGCTCTCTCTAACTACACAAGCGTTAAGGGCTTGATCGACGCTGCAGTAAGTCTCGACGTAACCGACAGCTACTATGAGGATATCAAGGAAGCTTACGTTGACTATTACACTGCAGTTGAGGCTCACGGCTCGAAGAGCGACGAGGCTACTTACACCCGTTACGTTGTTGAGGCGATAGTTAATTTCCATCGTTCTTACGACGACGTAAGCGGTGCTTATGAGGCTATTCTGGCGATGATCGCAGCTTACAATGCAGTCCTCGCAGATGAAACCTTTAATGCTACCTTTATGACAGCTTATAAGAGCTATCTTGAGGGTATAGTTACGCTTGTTCTCGCACAGTACGTGACCGATGATGAGGCTAAGGCTCTCGCAACCGATCTGGCGGCTCACATCTATGACGGTCACCTTAAGGAAGACAAGAGTGCACTTTCTGCTACGCTCTCCGCTTACTTCACCGATAAGTTTGACGTTGCTACGCTCAACAAGATCTGTGTTGAGGTGCTCAGCGAAAAGCAGATGAAGTCTGTTATTGACGAAGTTCTTGGAGATGCATACAACGACGAAGAGGTCGATGCACTTTCTCTTGAAGAGCTTAAGGCACTCTTCATGAGCACCGTTACTGCCAAGGATCAGCTTGGTTCTGCTATCACTCTTTGTGCTAACGAGATTGCAAGTGAACTTGACGGAGATATTGCTGAAAATGTACTTACCTCTTATGGTAGAGTTGCTATTTCCGGCGCTCACTCTGCCTTCAACTCGGCACTTAGTAGCTACAACAACTACTATTCCAAGTACGTCAAGGCTCTTGATGCATACAACAAGGCACTTGAGGCTGACGGCGCAGATGCTGATTCCACTGTTAAAGCAAAGGCTGCTCTTGACAAGGCCGAGGCAAACCTCAAGGAAGTTCAGGCAACCGTTGAGGCGGCTATGGTCAAGGTTGATCTTGCAACCTCTCTCCTTTCCAACAGTGCGGCTGCATATCTTACTGCCTCTGCTGCTTCCGAGGCTCTTGCTCAGGTAGCAAAGTCCGGATTTAACGTTGATTTTGCTGAATATATGGCAATATATGACGAGTATAACGCGACTCGCGAATACTACTCGGTATATAAGAATCTTGCAAAGGACGATCACGCTTCTACCACCTATGCAGACGCTACGGGCGAATACGCTGAGTGTGCTAAGGCTTGGTTCACCAAGGTCAATGCTTGGTTCGGCGAATATGCAGGCAAGGCTTCTGCCAAGGATAAGGTAGATGCAGAGATCACTGCGATTGCGGCAGGAAGTGTAAAGGGTCAGGTCGACAACTATATCGACGCTCTTGCAAAGCTTGGTGCTGTCGAGGAGCTTGGATATAAGGACAATGCTCCCGAGTGGAGTAAGGACATCTACAACACCGTATCTACTCAGGTTTCTTCTACCAGAACCAATGCTATCAAGGCACTTGAAAAGGTACAGGGATCTGCTGTCAGAACTCTCAAAGAACTGCTCGAGACTGCAGAAGAGCATTTCGCTGTTGCTATGAAGGCGATCGATCTGCTCGCAGGAATTGAAAACGTTACCGTTGAATATTCCGCAGAAAATAACCCCTACGCCGTTTCCAACTACGACGAGATAGACTCCTTGATCGTGCTTCAGGCTATCGACAGAGCTCGCGCAGTTTACGATTATCTCTACGTAAGCTCTTACGAGGAGATCACCGAGGGTCGACTCAGCGCATACGAGGTGAACGGTCACCCGCTTTATCCTGGAAGAACCGCTTCGGGTGATAGGTATTACTATTACGGAAATCTCGAGACCGGTTATTCTTACTACACCGTTACCGTTGACGAGGCTACAGGCGAGTATGAGTGCTCGATCTACCATCTTGGTCAGCTCGGTGGAGGCTCTTATAACGGATCTCCCGTTCGTATGTACACTGAAAATAACAAGAAGATCTTCTATTTCATCGCTGAAGAAGCAAACGGACATCAGTATTATCAGTACGTTGTTGAAAACAGCTACTACGGCTCGGGCGTTTACGAGCTTGCAGAGCCTACCGTCTATGACGGAGTTGAGGTTGCAACGCTTGAGGACGGAACCAAGATCTACGTTGACGGAGACGTTTACTATTCCGTAAACGCGGATGGCACTTACACCCGTTATGAGTATAAGATGTCTATTGCAGAGCTCTGCAACAGCATCGTGGCTGACGTTAAGACAGCGTTTGATGCTTCCTACGGAGTTACCGCTGCCGCAGGAGACACCGCATTCAAGGCTCAGGTTGAAAACAGACTCGATCGCGACGATCAAACCGGCGACGACACCGATGACGATGATACCGACCTCGAAAGCACTTCCAAGTATATCACCGAGAACATCGTAGCTGTTACTTACGGTAACGACGATGGATCGGTTTACAAGACTATTATTCTCAACTACAACGACTACTACGTAAGCGTAGAATACGACGGTATCGAATATACCATTCCCGCTTATGAGTTCGTTGAGATCACAGACTAAGAAAGGAGGAAATTTATGACTAACGAAATTAAGCTTGAAACAAAAGCGAAGGCTCCCAAAAAGAGAAAGATCGCTTCCTTGGACAAGAGAAAAGCTCGTGTGGGTTGGATATTCGTACTGCCCTTCATTATAGGTTTCCTCTTGGTCTACCTTCCCATATTGACAGACTCAATATGGCTCTCTCTCAACGAAATGACTATCGTTAAGAACGGTGGTTATACTCTTGAGTTCGTTGGATTCAAGAACTACGGCGAGGCGTTGTTTGGAACATACGGAACCACGTATATCCAGACGCTGCTCACCGGTATAGGAAGCCTCATTCTTGAGGTCCCCGCGATCCTGCTCTTCTCGCTCTTTATGGCTATTCTTCTGAACCAGAAGATGATGGGACGTGCAGCTTTCCGTGCGATCTTCTTCCTCCCCGTTGTTCTTGCAACAGGTATTATGGAGACTATCGAGTCTCAGAACATTCTCGGCGCTTACATGGGCGAAACCTCAGGTATAGACGACGGTTCGGGATCAAGTGCGGCTGACAGCATCGTTTCCGCAATGGATATCGAGACCTTGTTCGCCTCGATGAAGGTCGGAACCGAGCTTGTAAAATACGTTGTTGGTATTGTTAACCAGATATACGGCATCGTTAACCGTTCGGGCGTTCAGATGCTTATATTCCTTGCGGGTCTGCAGTCGATCTCGCCTGCGATCTACGAGGCTTGTAAGATCGACGGTGCGACCGGTTGGGAGACCTTCTGGAAGGTAACCTTCCCGATGATTTCCCCTATGATCTTGGTTAACGCGGTCTATACCATAATCGACTCGTTTACCACTGAATCGAACACCGTTATGTCTTATATCACCTCGATCACCAACAAGGTCGGCGACGAAGTAAGTACCGCGATGTCGTGGATATACTTCCTTATCGTTATACTGATCCTGTTGATAGTCGCGGGAGTTATGTCGATGTTCGTATTCTATCAGAGAAAGGATTAAGAAAGGAGGAGCTACAATGGATAATTCTACTGTAAAGATTAAAAAAGAAACAAAAAATAAGATCAGAGCTGAATTTGAACGTACTCCTCTTAAGGAAAGACTGAAGGCGAAGTTCCTTAACATGTACTTCATCCAGACAGTCGTGATCAAATTGTTCAGATTTGTCTTCCTTCTCGGAATCGCATATATCGTTCTTTATCCCTTCTTTACGAAGATCACGGGCTCGTTTATGGCTCCCGAGGACTTCGTTGATACTACGGTTCGTCTTATTCCTAAAAACTGGACGCTTGATATGTACAAGTCGGTCTGGGTAGACCTAAACTATATGAAGGCATTCTCCAACACGTTGCTTTACTCGCTTCTGTTGGCACTCCTTCAGACCTTTACCTGCTGCTTGATCTCCTACGGTCTTGCAAAGTACAAGTTCAAAGGAAACGGATTTATCTTCCTGCTCGTAGTTCTTACGATGCTTATTCCTCACAGAACCCTGCAGGCATCGATCTCGCTTAAGTTTACTTATTTTGATATCGGTGGCATTCTCTCCTTCCTTAGTGGAGGTGCTTCGGTCGGTATCGAAGCGATCGATAACGTATTGGCGTCTATCAAGTTGTTGAATCTGCCCGAAGGCTTGAACCTCAACAACACGATCATTCCTCTTGTGATCCTTTCGGTCACGGGTCTGGCATTCAAGAACGGTCTGTACATATTCATGCTCAGACAGTTCTTCCGCGGCATCCCTGACTCCCTTGAGGAATCCGCGTATATCGACGGCTCGAACGACTTCAGAACCTTTATGCAGATCATTATCCCGATCTCCATACCTATGATGATCACGGTGTTCCTCTTTGCTTTCTGTTGGCAGTGGACGGACAGCTTCTATACGGGTCTGTTCTTCATCAACTCCAACAAGGCTCCGCTTATGCTTGCGCAGCTGACGGAAACCGCTATCTCGAGATCGTCTCTGGAGTTTGAATACGCAGGACAGAATCTCTATCAGTCGGCGTTCCTTAATACTTGCGGTATTATGATCATTCTTCCGCTTGTTATTATGTACATCTTCTTGCAGAGATATCTTGTTGAAGGTATTGAACGTTCCGGTTTAACGGCGGAATAATCAAAAAGCTTTGGGCGGTTGCTTTTGCAACCGCCCTTTTGCTTTAATAAAAATCTCCCACGAGGCTAACCTCGCGGGAGATTTTTTGTGATGCTTATATCGCTTTAAGGAGATCTTGGGATTACTTCTTTTCTTTGTATATTGAGATTTGGCGGTTTATTACATCGACAAGCTCATCTGACGTTATCGCGTCGGCGATCGGGAGGGAGATCTCGGCTTCGTCCAAGGTTATATGAAGGCAGCAGGGCGTGGTGATAAACCTGTTTTTGTAGATGTTTTAATAAAGTTTTCTATACTATTTCTAAA